>JALUXR010000001.1 GCA_027013285.1 Candidatus Altimarinota bacterium
TCTACAAGTGGCTCTTTATTATATTCTTCTATTACTTCCACAGAAGTTCTATTTTTTGTTCTAATTTTTGCATTTTTTCTAACTTTTTCTAAATCAAATTTGTAAACTCAATTTTCTTTTATAATAACTTCCTTGTTTTCTTCTTCCAAAGGACTTCATCAAGTAAATTGATGTTGTATTTTTCAATTTTTATCCATTATTGTAACTAAATATACATTATTATTTTTACCATCAAAAAATACATGACCAGAGGCATAACTTCTCACTATAGGTTTTTCATTATACTTATCTGCATTTATAATATTTTCAAGTAATTCTTCTTTTACATTTCATTTTAAATCTTTAACTCATATTTTTGAAACTCAATCTTCTGTTTTTCTTACAGTACATAGATTTATTCCTTCACAAAATTGTTTTTCATTAGCTTTTGGTATGTATGATTTTTCCATTTGATACTTAGTTTAAAAGATAAAGTTTTAATAATCCTTTTTTACACATTAAACTTAAACAAAATAACATCACCATCTTGAACTACATAATCTTTACCCTCAAGTCTTACCTTACCATTTTCTCTGGCCTTTGACCAACCATTATTTTCTGCTAAATCTTTCCAATTAACAACATCAGCTTTTATAAATCATCTTTGAAAATCTGTATGAATTACTCCAGCAGCTTCAGGTGCAGTTGCTCATTTTTTCACTGTCCAAGCTCTTACTTCTTTTTCTCAAGCTGTAAAATAATATTGTAATCATAAAGCATCGTATGCAGTTTTGATAAGATTATCAACTCAAGTTGAATCTATTCACATATCATCTAAAAACTCTTTTCTTTCTTCCTCATCAAAATCTATCATATCAGCCTCAAGTTTTGCACAAACAGAAAGAACTTTAATGTTTTTATCTTGTATTCAAATTATATCTCTCAATTCTTCTTCAGATAAATCTAATTGATCTTCTGAAACATTTACAGCATAAATAAATGGTTTATAAGTTAATAAATGTAATTCTTTAATATGTTCTATTTCAGAATCTTTCAAATCTGTAGTAATAGCTAATTTTCAATTTTCTAAATTTTCTTTGACTTTATTATAAATTTCATAAACTCACATAAGTTTTTTATCCATCTTAGCTTTTTTTTCTATACTTTTCATTTTATTTTCTACAGTTTCCAAATCTGACAATATTAATTCTGAATTTATAACTTCTACATCATCTTTTGGATCTACTTTTCCATTTACATGATTTATCTCACTATCTTGAAAAGCTCTCACAACTTGTAAAATAGCATCAGTCTGTCTGATATTTGCTAAAAATTTGTTTCATAAACCTTCTCATTTACTAGCTCATTTTACAATACCAGCAATATCAATAAATTCACAAATAGCAGGTAAAACCTTTTGTCATCATACAGCTTCTCTAATTTCTTCCAGTCTAGGATCATTTACATTTACCATACCAACATTTGGTTCTATAGTACAAAAAGGAAAATTTTGTGCTTCAGCAGAATAAGATTTTGTAAGTGCATTAAATAATGTAGATTTTCATACATTTGGAAGTCAAACTATACCAACTTTCATAAAAAATATTTTAAATAATAAATGCTTTGTATAGTAAGTTTTTTAGTAAAGTTTTCAAGATTATAAAAATATATTGATTTTACTGTTTATATAGCTACTCTAATAACTACATAAGAATAAATCTTAGTAAAAATTTTAAATAAATTAAATATAAAAAATGACTAAAAACACTACTACTCCTATGCCAAAAGAAGCACTAAGAGAATTATCAAAAGTTGCAAAAAAATTAAAAATACCATTAAAAGATTTATTATTTTGAACTTGAAGTAATATTATAGTTGTAAAAAATAATTCTGAAAAATGAAATGTTTCAAGTTCTATGACAGAAAATCAAATAACAATGGAAAGTAAAATAGAATGAAATGCTATGAGAACAATTATAAATGTTCCTGAAAATTATGTTTCTGATGATCCAATACATTTTTGTTTCATATTAGATACAAAATGAACAAAACAAGCTGTCCAACCAACTTGGCATGTATGAAAAAATGCAAAAGTAAAAATATTTGCTTATTGTTTTGGTGTTGAATATGATGTAATGCATTGAGATGGTAAAAAATATTATTTAGAAGAAGGCTCTAGTTTAGAAGTATATGAATTTAATTATAATGCAAATGATTCATATATGACAGTTTATAATACTTTCATTGCAGAATTAAAAGATAATGCATTTTTTAGAAATTATTATGTAAGCACAGTTTGACATTTATGACATGGAAACACAAAATGAGATATATATTGTAAATGAAAATGATCAAAAGCTGAATTTATAACAAAAAATAGAATTTTGGATAAAGATATATCAGAATTAGATATCAAAATATATTTAGAATGAGAAGAAAGTTCTGGTATTATAAATTCAAAAACTGTAACTTATGAATGATGAACAAACTCATTCAAATGAAAACTTATATGAAAATGAGATAATACAAAATGACATATGGAATGTGATGAAATATCAATGTGAGAATGTTCTATAAATACTTCTCCAAGTTTAGAAGTAATAAATCCAACTTCAAGACTTACACATGAAGCATCAGTATGAACTTTAGAAAAAAAATCTATAGATAATCTAAAAATTAAATGATTTTCTGAAGAAGAAGCTATAGCATTTTTAGTAAATTGACTATTAGTTATAGATTAAAACATATTGAAATAAAAATACATATTTATATACTACAGAAAAAGTATGTATTTTTTTATTTTTAAATATATATAATGATTTTCGAAACAAGATATAAAGCTTGAGAATACTTAAGCACATTCATAAGAAATAAAATACATGATTTATCAAATACTGTAATAGTTTGAATTCTAAAATGATGATTACCAGTAACTTACCAAGTTTCACAAGATTTAAATATACCTTCTACTTTTGTTGTAGCTAAAAAACTTATATATAATAATACAACATTTTGAGTAATTACTCAATGATGAATAAAATTATATAATAAATCTATAATTGCTAAACTTTGATTATCTGAATATGATGTAAAAGATATTGAAAAACAAACATATGATGAAGCTAAATATGAAAAGGAAAAATATTGATTGTTTTATAATGATTTTCAATGAAAACAGGTAATAGTAATAGATGATTGAATATATAGTTGATTTAGTGCAGTTGCAGTTGCTAAACAGCTTAAAGAACAATGAGCAAGTAGATTAATTTTAGCAATTCCAGTATCAAATAATCAAATATTATCTAAATTACAAACTTTTTATGATGAAATAGTATGTGTAGAACCTATAGAAGATCGTAATTTTGCATTATCAAAATATTATATGAGTTATTACAAATTAATTTGAGAAGATGTAAATGAATTATTTTATAAAATGAAAGAAAAAGAATTATTTTTACAATAAAAAAAAGACCATACTAAGAAAGCATAGTCTCATCTAATATTACTAAATAGTCATTATAAACTTTTTTATCATTTTTTGAATTTCTATCAAAAGTATTTATACTATACAATACTGATGCATGATTTTTTCAACCAAAGTAATCCCCTATTTTTTCTAAAGTCCAGTTAAAATATCTTTTTCATATTGTCATAAGCATTTGTCTTGCAAGAGAAACCTCTTTTTTTCTACTAGAACCTCTAATATCAGCAACTGCAATATCATAATAAGAAGCTACATAATCTACTATTTCTCAAAAATTTTTATTAGATTTTGTATTCTGTCTTCAAGCAGTTTCTACACTTATTGAATTAATCTTACTCTTTTTGTAACCTAAAGTTTCTAATGTATCATAAACATCTGTTTCAGTAAGATTTCAAAAAGTATTTCTCCTTGTTATTAATAAATTTAAAGCTCACTCTAATTCTCTAATATTATCAGAAATAGCCTTTGCAATTATTTCTAAATATTCATTTTCGATATTTTCTTCTCATTTTTCTATAAGTTTTTTTTGTAATATTGCTATTTTTGTTTCTAAATCTGGTTTTTTTATATCAGCAACAAATCACCAAGAAAATCTACTTCTAAGTCTAGCTTCTAAAGTAACTAATTCTTTCGGTGGTCTATCTGAAGTAAGTATAATTTGTTTTTTTGCAGTATAAAAATCATTAAAAATATTATGAAAAATTTCTTGAGTTCTATCCTTATCTGCTAAAAACTGAATATCATCAAACATAATAACATCAATATCTTTAAATTTTTTTACAAAACTAGTAACCTTATTTTTTCTAATAGACTCTATAATATCATCAATAATATTTGTAGTTTGCATATACAAAACAGTTTTTGAAGGATCTTCTCTTTTTATATAATTTCAAATAGCCTGTAATAAATGTGTCTTACCAAGTCATACATCTCCATAAATAAATAATGGATTATGAACTTGTCATAAATTTTCTGCAACAGCATGAGCAGCTGAATATGCAAGTTGATTATTTCTTCACACAATAAAAGTATCAAATCTATAATTATAATCAAATTTATTTATACTAAAATCATTTAAAATATTATGAGAAAAAGTATTTTTATTTTTTTTAAATTCCTTTTTTTCTTCTTTCTCTTTTGTTCATAAAAATTTAGTTAAATTTAGTTGTAATGGATGTCTTCAAGATTGAAATTTATCATAAACTATAAAATTAACCGAAAAGTTTGGATTATAAATTTGTTTAATTATTTTATTTAATTGTTTTTGAAAAATCTTTTTTACTTGAGCAATAAAAAATTCATTTGCTAATCAAATATAAACTTTCTTATTTTTTTCATCTATTCAAATAATTCAAGATTTATTCAAAAAAGACAAGATTTTTTTCTTATCATCTTCAAGAATAAGTTTATCTATGATTTTCTCCCATAAATTTTTCAAATATTCTATTTTTTTCTCATCATAATTTTCAATTAAATCAAACAACATTCAATTTATCTATCTTAATATTAAATATAAGTCTATTCTTTTTAAAGATTTAAAGTTTAAATTCAA
>JALUXR010000002.1 GCA_027013285.1 Candidatus Altimarinota bacterium
TAAATTGTTCTCTATTCATTACAGGAACTTGTGGAGGAGTAGGAAGAGCTATTGGAGCTGGAGCTATTGGAGCTGGAGCTATTGGAGCTGTTTGAATTGAAGTGTTTACTACATTACCTGTAGTTGTTGTTGTAGTATTTGCTACATTATCTGCAGTTGTTGTTGTAGTATTTGCTACATTTCACATTCCTCACATTGCAAATGTGCTTGCACTAATTGACCCAGCTGCTATCAAAGCAATAATTAATTTTTTGTTCATCTTGTTTTAAATTATGATTTAAATATTTTTTAATCTTTCTAAAAAGATATAATTGCATTATACGGATTTATTGTTAATCTAATGTAAAGAAAATACATAAAAGTTTTTACATTATTTTTACATACAAAAAGTATACTACTATAAATTTTATATAATAATCTTAAATTAATGTTTTTAATAGTTGAAGATAACAAATTACTTGCAAAAAATATATATCAAATATTACAATTAAATAACTTTGATGCAGAAAAAGTAGAAAGTTCTGAACAAGCAACAGAACAAATTCAAATAAACAATTATCAATTAATAATACTCGATATAAATCTTCCAGGCAAAGACGGATTTGAGTTTTTAAAAGAGCTTAGACAAAAATGAGACAATACTCCTGTTCTAATTTTAACAAGTAAAAACACTACAGAAGATATAGTTAAGTGACTTGAAGCTTGAGCAGATGATTATATGAATAAACCATTTGATATGAGTGAATTTATTGCAAGAATAAATAGTATTTTAAGAAGACAAACCTGAATAAGAACAGAAAAAATTGAAATAAATGAATATGAGATATTACCAAAAGAAGAAAAAATCATGAAAGGAAAACAAGAAATATGAATTTCTAGCTTGGAATTTAAACTTCTAATGTATTTTATAAAAAATAAATGAAAAATATTAAATAGAGAAGATATTTATGAAGAAGTTTGGTGATGATTTGAAGATCATATGTTTTCAAGAAGTGTAGATGTTTATATCTCAAATTTAAGAAAAAAATTATGACAAGACTTTATAAAAACTAAGAAAGGGTCAGGATACTATATTTAAAATTAACTATTTTCTCCAATGAATTTATTTTGATATAAGCTTAAATTAACTGTATTTATCACATTTACAGTTTTTTTGGTAATTTTTTTAACTGGTAGTAGTTTCTTTCTAGTAAAATATTATAAAAACTATATATCAATATCAAATAGATTAAATAATGCCAGAAATAAAATAATTAAATCAAAACATTTAAATAACATATTAAATAATCTAAGTAATAGTCAAATAGCTGAAACTTTGGGAAATATTGTCTCAACTCAAAAAAATAGTCACAATATAACTTATAAATTCTTACATACAAATTATGCAAAAATTACAAACAATTATAATGAAATTATTTATCAAAACTTTGATAATACATATTGCTGAATAAATTATAAATGTATAAATTTTAAAAAAAATAATATAAATTTTATATTTGCAGAAAAAATAGATACATTAAATTATAGTTTACATAATATTCTCATATTTGCTTTATTTGCTTTTGTTATAAGTATTTTATTATCATTTTGAATTTACTCCAGTGTAGATTTAATTTCAAAACCAGTAGAAAAAAATATTGAATTTATGAAAAACTTTGTAAATAATGCTTGACACGAATTAAAAACACCACTTGCAAATATAAATTTATCTAGTCAAATTTTACAAAAAAAACAAAAATATGATAAAGAAACAATAAATGACATTATCCAAGAATCCTGAAAACTAAGCCAACTTATAGATAGTCTACTAAATTTATCAATTTTAAATAAAAACAAAGTTAAACAAGAAATAAATTTAGAAACTATAATAAATTACATTTTAGGAAAATATAAAAAAGAAATCGAAGCTAAAAGAATAAAAATTAACACACAAATTAGTGTAAAAAACACTTACGGAGATAAAAATCACTTTAATATTTTACTAAAAAATTTAATTACAAATGCTATCAAATATAATCAAGAAAATGGTATCATAAATATAAAAATATCAAAATGAGAAATTATAGTTGAAAACACATGAAATGAAATTTCGAAAGAAGATAGTAAGAAAATATTTGATATTTTTTACAGAATAAATACACTCTGAGAATGATATTGACTTTGACTTGCTATAGTTAAAAAAATTATAGAAGTAAATAAATGGAAAATAACAGTTCAATCAGGAAATTGATTAAATATATTTAAAATTAAATTATAAAATATGAAACCATTTACAAATGAATACTGATATATACACGGATGATATACTTTTTATCTACTTGATAAATCTTCTCATAAATTTGCAATAGATAAAATCTGAGACTGTCTTACAGCAAATGTAAATATCTATTATCATGAACCAATATTACCATCAGATATAGAAAATATAAAAATCACTCATAAAACTATAAATCAAACTAAAAAAACTATTTTAATACAATCACAAATTCAAATCAAAAAAAATATAGTTGCAACTGCAATGCTTACTTTTATAAAAAAATAAGCTAGAATTGTTTTCCTAACTTTAAAATTATTTTATCAATTCAATAATCTTGTGAACTTGTTTTTTACTTACTTGAAAATGATCTGGAAATATTGTAATTTTATTTGAAACCTCCTCCGCCGTGAAGCAGCTTCATTTTGTATATTTACAATTTTCAAGGTTTGTGCCTTCAGGAACAATATTATCTCCTGTTCGATAAAGACCAAGATATATATTATGTTTCCTTAGTTTTATAGATATTTCTTTTAATTTTTCTTTTGTTTTAAATATTACTGGAAATCCAAAATAAATATTTTTTGCAAATTTTTCTAATTTTATAGTTTGAATATAGTCTATTTTTTGAAATTCTTTTTCATAAATTTGAGCTAATTTAATTCTATGCTTATTCATTTTGTCTAACTGTCTAAGTTGTCTTCTTGCTAAATATGCTAAAGAATTTGGCAACTGATAATTAAATTGCATAAAATTACAAGATTTCTCAGAAGAAGTCAAAATTTTTGGAATCAAATTAAATTTACTAGATAGATACATAATCACTTTTCACAGCTTAATATCATAAGTTTTCCAAGCCCAATATGCTAAAATATTATACATCAAATTCTGCAAAGCTAATTTTCTTGAAACAGGTATTAACTTAGGTTTTTGAAATTTTATTTCATCATTATTTATCAACAAAAATCATCAAGTTACAGACGAAATCACCTTATCTCTTCAAGTAGAAAAAATAGCCATATCTCCAAAAGT
>JALUXR010000003.1 GCA_027013285.1 Candidatus Altimarinota bacterium
TGTAAGGTTATTTATAAATATCATGATCTCAAACTAATAAAAGCAAAATCTGATTATCAATTACTTCAAAAATTATTCTATTACTATAATCAATACTACAAGCATAATAATTTGATAATTTTCAAGATAACTTATGAACTTTCAATTCAGTAGGAAAAGGATTATGTACTAATTTTAAAATAGTATCTTTTACTTTTATTTTTAAATCATCTGAAAGTTTTTTATACATTCTTTTAAACTTATTAGTATATACTATTTGTCTAATCATCTAAACAATCTACATTTTCTAAAAGAAACTTTCAAGATTTTTTACTTTCATTAATTTCGTTTAATAACATATCTTCTTTAATTAATTTAGCTATGTATTCATCAATTTTACTTGTATTTTTCTTCATAATATATTTCAACATATTTTCATCCAACTTTATAGTTAATTCAGTCATCCTTAAATTTTTATAATTTAAATTGTTTATTTTATATATTTTAAAATACTCTTTTCAAATAATTTTATAAAACTTCTTTTATCTTAAAATAAAATCAACCATTATAATCATCTTTTTCATAATTTACTATTACTGAAATAGTTTCTTTATCTTTTATCTTATCAAGTAAAGTCAATCAAGACCATTTTAATAAAACTAAATCTATTTTTCATTTCTGTCAAAATATTTTCAAATGATTTTGTTTTTTTCATACTAAATCTATTTTTGTAATTTTTATATCTTTTATAAAAAATGTTGGTTGCTGATTTTGTTGTCAAAATGGAGCAAGTTTCCAAATATCATTTATATCATCTGACATTAAATCTTCTTCTGTAATCTCTGTATCTACAAAAATAAGTTTCTCTAAATCTCATGGTAAAATATTTTCTCCATATTTATAGACAGCCTCTTTAAATTTGTCTAAGTTATCCAAACTACAAGTTAGTCAACCAGCTTGGGCATGTCATCCAAATCTATCAAGCAATCCATCTCATCAGGTTGCTTCCAACATTTTCACTATAGAAAAATACATTGGTGCTCTACAAGAACCTACAGCTTGTCATTTTTCTTTATCTATATGCATTACAATAGATGGTTTGTTATATTTTTCTGTAAGTCTTCAAGACACTATTCAAATAATTCATTCATGAAACTCACCCGAAGCTATAAGAACATTTTTTGAAAAATCTATATTTTGTTCTATTTCTTTCAAAATATCTGACTGTGTATCTCTTCTATTTTGGTTCATATCCTCAAGTTTTTGCAAATACTCAAGTTGTTTTTCAGCTTTTTGTTGATACAAAACATGAAAAGCAGTATCTGGAGTATGCATTCTACCTGAAGCATTCAATCTTGGTCAAATTACAAATCAAATATGATATGCTTCTACATTTTTTAAATTTAAGTAATTACAAATATTTCATATATTTTGTGGTCTTTTATTTTTATCATTTATAATTTCCAATCATTTCTGGACTAATAATCTATTTTCATCAAGCAAAGGCACACAATCTGCAACTGTTCCTATCGCGACTATCGGTAAAAAATAATTCATCATTTTATCTTTGATAGATTTAGACAAATTCTGTCTATTTG
>JALUXR010000004.1 GCA_027013285.1 Candidatus Altimarinota bacterium
AACTTACTCCACCTAGACTTATGACATTGGAACAAAGTATTGATTATATTTGACCTGATGAGTATGTAGAAATTACTCCTACAAAAGTAAGAATAAGAAAGAAATATTTAACTGAAAATGAAAGAAAAAAACATAAAAAAGGATAGAAAATAAACTTCTACCCTATTATTTTATAGACTACTAGTTTGAGCTAGTAGTTTTTTTGATATTAAACTAATCAACAGATTCTATCATATTTTCCACATCTTGTTTATCATATCACAAAGCTAACAAATATTTTTCTTTTTGTTCTTTAGTTGTTAGCTTATTTTTTGTAAATACTTTATTTAATAAACTTTTTGAAAAATCAATTGTTACATTTTTATTAGAAATATCTTTTTCTCAATATCTTTGTAGAACACCTAAAATTCTTCATTTAGTTAAATTAAATTCAGTTATACTTGGAATAGCTCCATATTCTTTATGTAAAATAATTTGATATTTTCCATTTTCATATTTTCAAGTTACACCTTCTACATTTCAAGTTCTTATTCCATAAGCTAAAGCTATAAATTCAGCTTTTGTTTCTTTGTTTAAATTAGACCAAATTTTTTTAATTTTCATATCCATACAATTTATATCATTCTTACACTCTTTTTTTAATTGTTCCATATCTTTTTTAAAAGAATTATTAGAAGCAAAGACTAACTCTCATATTCACAATCATCAAAGTATTAATCAAAGCTTCCATTTTCATGATTCAAATAATTTTCATATACTTTTAAAATTAGTTCTTATCAAATCTAAAAATTCTGCTCATGTTAAATCTCAAGCTCTATATAATTTCACTCCATCTACTGAAAACTTATATATATTTGCTCATCATCTACTTATCATCCCAAATAAATCTGCAACATCTGTAATAGGTCTTGTTATAAATTCCAAAACTTCGTTATCTCTTCTAGCTTTTATTAAAAAATAAGTATCTCAAATAAACAAAGCAGATCATACAGCTATCTGAGTAGGTTTGAAATTATTTTTTCGAGATCCATCATGTATTAATGTAATAGGACCAACAAATGGAACTCAATACATCAAATCTTTTACTATGTCTTTTAATCTATTACTTAAAGGTTTATTTTCAGAAAGATCTATTCATGCAATAGCAATAATAGGTGCATGTCAAATTAAATCTTTTACTGTCTCTGGAGAAGATTGAATCAAAGTTTTAAAATTTTTAGCAAAATCCTCTGCTGTTTTTACATCTTTAAATTTAAAAATTGTTTTATCAGCTGCATATTGTATTTTCATTCACTCAGGAAATAAAAACAACTTATAAAATTTACTCTTAAGTTTAGAAAAAAATCCATCTTCTTTTATAGTATTTACTAAATACTTGTTTAATGACTGCATTCTTTTAGATAAATTATTTATCACAAATTTTTCAGAATTATTTCAAAGAAAAATTTTTCAAATATAAGCTTTTATATTATTAACTTCTCTATTAAGTCAAGTTCATATTCATTCTAAATCATTTACAAGCATCGATCTAAAAGCTTTTTTTGTATTGATATTTTTAAAATCGTGTAAAATATCATCTACATCATCATTTGGAAATAAATTTATATATTTTTCTTTAACTACATCATAAAATTTTTCTCAGTCTTTTAATTTTACTTTTTTAGCTTCATTAAATGCTTTTACAATTTTTGCATTTTTATTAAAAGAGCTTAATTGTTTTTGAATAGTTTCTATTTGTTCTTGAATTTTTTTCTTATCTGAATCTGGTAGACTACTTATAATATCCTCCATAGTTTTTATATGAAAATCAATATTTCATTTTAAACTAGATTTTGCAATCTCAAGACTATCTTTTACTGATCTATTATCAAATAAAAGCCAATTTGTAGTAGCAACCATAAATTCTGCCACTGATCAAATCAATCTTAGCATTCATCATCATGTCCTATACATCAAAGAAAATAAAACTGCATTTCACAAATCAGGATCCTTATTATATAATTTTCACAATTCTTTTTTAAAATCATTTATTGAGACTTTTCATAAAACTATACTACTTACTGAGGTTAGTAATCATACACTTTTTGTTCAATATTCAACAAACTTACCAGTAATTTTAGTAAATAATGCTTTTACAATATCGGTCTTATTTATAATTTTTTCATTTTTTAGTAAAAGAATTAAATCAAAAAATCATTCAAAAGGTAATTTAATTCATTCTATAAGACCATCAAAAATATTAGGATTATTAATAGTTTTTTCATACATTTCTTTAAAATTTAGCTTTCACATTATTTTATTTACTTGTGCTTCCGTAATATTTTTACCAAAAGTATTCTTTACAAATTTTGGTAATCTTGCTTTAAATTTGTTTTTATATTTCTCTACTTCTTCTTCTGAAACTTTTTTTACTTCTTTAATATCACCTTTTACCGATTTCATACTTCCTCCAAACTTTTTCAAAATCTCTGGATTTACATCTTTTAATTCAGACATTTTAGCAAGTAAATCTTGCATCTCTTTGGGTGCACCTACCCAAGGTAATGTAAAAAACATCATAGCTATCTTAGCCATCCAATCATTTAGAAATGAAAACCATCATTTAATTTTATTTATAACTTTTCAAATATTTCACATTCCAGCAGGGACAGGAGTATCTGTAGTTTTTTCTTTTTTCTTAAATAATCATACCAAACTTGCAGGTAAAAGCATAATCAAAGCTTTTGTCCAAATAGGATGTTTTTTTGAAAATGATTTTAATTTTTCTTTATAAGAAGTAATCTTTTCTTCGACTTTTTTTACTTCTGGAGCTACTGTTTGTTTAAGTTGAGAAAGTTTTAATTTTGTAGGTGAGAGTTCTTTTATAGTTTCTTTCAAAGCATCTAAATCAGTCTGCTCTACTTCTTTTGATTCCAAACTATCCAAAACAGTTTCCAAAAAAACAATATCTTGTGTATCTACTTGTTCTGTAGGAGAAATTAACTTATCAACTATATTAGAAAATCTTTTTCTTTCTATATTATTAGAAATTTGTTTTTCAAGTGGTTTAAGTCATTTTCATAAAGCTTTTTCATATTTTTCTATATCAATAGAAATAGTTTCTCAAGAATTTTTCTTTTCTATTTGTTTTTTAAAACTATTTAATTCATTTTTAAAATCTTGAAAAATAGTTTTTTGGTCTACTTTATCTATAATCATATTTTTTATTTATATTTTATAAAATTCATATTTATATTTTAGTGAATTAGTATTTTTTGTCAAAAAAAAGAGAAGAAAAAACTTCTCCAAATCTATTCTCAATTACCACCTGAAACAGTTTTACTACCTTCATAATGTTCAAATCATGTTTTTCAAACTTCATAAGTACCCATAATTATAGTAAATACATTCCATGCCACACCTTTTGTTAAGTCCCCTACCACTGAAAAAGTATGTCACCAATCATTAAATACATTATTTAAAGTATATCACCAAATATAAATCAAAAATATACTTTTCACTCATCATTTCCAGAATCCAGCTTCCTTAATTCATTCAAGTCATTTTACATCTCAAGTTAAAGCTAATTTAATTAAAGATCTAAATTTTTGATCAGAGCTTAAAGCCTTACCTACACCTGTTTTTTCTTTTAAAAACTTAAGCATTTTTTCCCCAGTAAATGGATTTGATATTTTTAATCATTTAGGGATTTTAGCTCATTTTGGAATTATATTTTTATCTAATAAATTATTTTCTTTCAGAAATCTTTCAAATCCATTAATAAAAATTTCTTCTACAAATTTAGGATTATCATCTATAAACTTATCTAATTCTATTTTATTTCATACTTTCCATCATTTATCTCACTTTTCTACCATATAATATTTTCAATCAGAAGTCTTAGCAACTTTATAAGTTTTTCAACTAAAATCTATTTCCTTCTTTCATAAATACAAATTTGTACCAGCAAACTTCTTTTTTTCAAACATCTTTTTTTCTAATTTTCCTTCTTTTATACTCTCCAAAAGTTTAGTCATCAATAATCAATTTTCTAAGTTATTATCTTCTATGTATTTTTTAAGTTCTTTTATATCTTTAAAAGAAGTTACTTCTCAATTTTGTTCTACATAAAAGTCACCACTACTTGATTTTCAAATCTTTACTCCACTTGCTTCTAAATTATATTCTTTTCATTTCTTTAAATTTTTTAACATTGTATCTATAATTTTTTCTTCTGTTAGTTTTTCCGGTTCAACTTTTTTAGAAGATTCTATTTTTTCTGAAGTTAAATCATTTTCTATTCATAAATTTATATCTATTTCTTTAAACAAATTATTTAATTCATTATTTTCTTTTTCTAAAATATTTATTTTCTGATCTAAGTTATTAAACTCTAGTTGTAACTTTTTAATTTTCTCATTATAAATTTTTTTAGAACCTATAATTTTAGAATTATTTTTTTGATTTTCTAACTCCTTTATTTGTTCATTTATATTTGTTCTCTCATCTTTTAAATTTTCTAATTCCTTAGTTATTTCATTAATTTTAAGCTCTATAGATACTTTATCTAATTTAACTATATTACTAGGTTGTTTTTTTAATTCCTTTCATTTAGAATTAAACCACTTTCAATCTAATGTTTTTGTATAAGTTGTTCAAGTTGTAGGATTTTTATAGAATTCTACTGGATCTGACATAGCTCAGTCTAGTATATCTATCTTAGCCCTATGTCATCAACTGAATGGTTTTTTAATACTAATCTTTACTTTTCCTCCTATTTTACTAATTACAAAATCAGATCATCTTCACATAAGTTTAAATGCA
>JALUXR010000005.1 GCA_027013285.1 Candidatus Altimarinota bacterium
AATCCTAACTTATGTGAAATATTCAACAATCTGTAAAAGATTTTTATAATGCACAAGCTGAAAAATTTTCTTGAACTAGAAAAAAACAATGGCCTGAATTTTTTTATATCAAAGAACAGGTTGAAAAGCACTTAAGAACATCAGAAAAGGTTAGAATTTTAGAACTTTGATGTTGAGATGGAAGACTTTATAGATATTTACTTGAATCTTTCTCTCAAGACAGAATAGAATATACTTGAGTAGATATTTCTGAATGACTTATCAATATTGCAAAAAAAAAATTAAATAATTTAGAATTACAATTAAAAGAGTCTAAAATAAATCCAGAATGACAAGCTAAATTTTATGTAAATGATATGCTTTCATTTTTAGAGAAGCAAGACCAACAAAGTTTTGATATGGTTATTGCAGTTGCAAGTTTTCAACACATACCTACAAAATATGAAAGACTTTTAATTATGAAAAATATCTATAGGATATTAAATTATGATGGTATAGTTTTGATGTTTAATTGGTCTTTTTCTAAATGGTTTTTTAAAAAATATTCTAAACAAATTATTAAATCATTAGTTATTTGAATACTAACTTTGTTTACAAATCCTATAAATAATATTTATATACCTTGGAAAGATAATAAATCACAAAAAGTGTTTTATAGATATTATCATATATTCTTTTTGTATGAATTAAAATATTTGTTTAAAAATTCTGGTTTTATAATACAAGAAGATTGTTACATAAATAAAAAATGAGAAAAAAGTATTTCTCGGATAGATAGCAGAAATAGTATATTTGTATGAAAAAAAACAGTTTTAAAAAGATAACTACCTCAAAAATAGAGTAGTTTTTTTTTATTTCAAAAATAATGGAGTGATAAAACTTTCTATAGCTCCAGCTACCAAAAATAATGGTAATACAAATCATCCAAAAAATAATAAAGTTTTTCTTAATTCTCATCATATCTTAACAGTTTTCCAATTCCATATTTTTTTCACTACCAAATTAGTAATTTTAAAAGATAAGGCTAGTGATAACAATACTGCAGTTATTTCTAAAATTCAATGTGGTAAAATAGCTAATAAACTATGATAAAGTCAAACTTTTTCTATACTTATAGTTAATACTAATCAAACTATAAAAATATTTGAAAAAACAAAGAAAACTCACAAAACAGAAAGTAAAAATCCAGATAAAACTATTAATAATCAAATAAAAGCATTATTAAAAAATATTTTCATAAATAATTCAAAACTATTTGTAGTCATTATAGTTTGGACATATTCTATAGTTTGCTGAATTAATGTTTTTTTTATATTTTCATCTATTGGAGTAAATAAATATAATAATATTCATAATATAAATACAAAAAAAGAAGCAAAAATATACTTCTTATTATCTTTAAAAAATAATTTTATGAAAGTTAAATAATTATCCATTTATAATACTTTTCTAATATTTTTAAAACTATCCTTAACTGTTCAATTTCTATATTTTAAAGTCTCTAAAGTTATCACATTATCTCAATATTGTATTTCTTTTAATCATAATACTTCATACATTCTATTTCTTATTCTTTCTTCAAAAGCTTTTTTTTCTAAATATTGATCTAAGCTTGTAGAATTTAAATATTTTTCCATGTTTATTTTTTACTAAGAGCTAAATTAACTTTAACTTTTATTAATTCTCTATATTGAATACTATATTGAACAACAGTAAATAATGTAGATGTAATGATATAAATTCCTATTCAAGCTGGCATTGTATAAACAAAACTTGCCATCATTACTACCATAAATATATTCATATATCCCATCATTTTACTCATATCAGGCATTTTTGGCATACCAGGCATTCCTCCTCATGGTACAGATGGAGCAGCTGGCTTATTTAATGTAGTTAATTTAATTTGAACATACATAAAAATTCATGCTAATATAGCTAATAATAAACTAGATGTTCATCCATGTTTAAACAAATCAATTCACAAGAAAATATGATTTATATGTTCCATTCATACATGAATATAATTATACAAGAAAGAATAAATATTATGCATATTCTCTCTATTTTCTGCTAAATCTTTTATAACATAAAAAAGTCAAATAAATACAGGAATCTGGACAAACATCATAAGACATCATTTTAAAGGACTACCACTTCATTTAAATAATTTCATAGTTTCTTCAGCTAGTTTCTCTGGATTATCTTTATGTTTTTCCTGAATTTCTTTCATCCTTGGTTGAATATCTACCATACCTTTTTGTGCATTATTTGCATGCATAGTAGGTTTAAGTAATAACAATCTAACTATTAATGTTAATAAAATAATAGCAATTCATAAATTTCATCAAAATATTACTAATAATACTGCAATAATATTAAAAATTGGTCTATAAATAAGGTTTAATAAAATAATTGTAATTGGATTCATTTAACTTAATTAAAATTTAAAATAGTTTCCTTAATATAATAGAATAGAATACAAAATCAATATTGATTTAAATAAAATATTGACTAAAATATTGTATGTTTAAATTATTAATATTAAATAATTATGTTTAGTCCAATTATATGACTTGGCTTCAATAAATGATGAAAAAAAAGAAATGATATATGAAAAATTATTGCCTGACATGTAGAACAATGAGCAAGAGAGTTTTTTTGTGGATATAATCCACCTTATTGGCATAATAAATTTGGTTTTGAAGTAAGTCCAAATGGTAGATTTGCAGAGCATGAACAAATTACTGATTTTGAATCTTTACAAGAAGTAATAAAAGAAGTTCAAAAACATTGAAAAAAAATAATGGGAAATATAAATCATCGGTATTATACAGATGTTGTAGAAGAGGAATTTAAACATATGATACAAGATTTTTTAGATGCTTGAATAAATGGTTTTATAGTTTCTAGTATGTGAACTTTAGAATATTTAGATGAAATCTCAGAATGAACTTATGAATGATGATATATTATTCAATGAAAAAAGATACAGTTAAACATATCAACTATAATGGCTGTTTATAATACAGATGCTATACAATATTTGAAGGAGAATTATCCAATTGCAAAAGTAATTTTATCAAGAGAAATAACTTTATCAGAAATAGAAAATATTTTAAAAACTTTTCCTGACTTAGTTTTTGAAGTATTTGGAGAGTGAGATTTTTGTAGATATAACAATTGACTATGTTTTGCAGAACATAAATATACAGATAGAGATATTTGCACAGTAGTTGTAAATGAACTAATAGTTAAAAAAGCTATAAATTATGACTTTAGAAAAATTATAAAAGACGATAACTTACAAAACAATGAAAAAGCACAAAAATTTGATAATGAGTATAAAGATGAGTTTGAAATATTAAATGAATTTTTAGAAAATTTTGAATTATGAGAAAATAATATTGATAAAATTAAAAAAACATTAAAAGCCATTTTAAATAAATATATTATATTTTTTGATCCATTACAATGATCTAAAACAAAACATAATAATGAGTTTAATATAGTTTATAAAACTGTTGAATTGTTAGAAAAAAACTGAGAGAATATAGATAATTTAGTTTATTTTGAAAACTTAAATAATTTTAAAAAGTATCTTGAGAAAGAAAGAAAAAACAGTCAAAAACAATATTTAGAAAATATAAAAGAACTTATATGATGAAAATTTTGAGTAGAAACAAAATATAAAGATAATTTTTATAATAGGTCTGATAATTTAAATCTATTTTCTTATATTTTCTTTGATAAATTTGAAAATATAGATACTGTAAAATTTCCTACAAGATGAAGAAATTATTTACCTAAAATACAACTTATTGCAAATTGTATAGAAAATAAAAATACACTATTTAATAATTTAGATTTAAATATTTCTCCAGAAAGAGCACATTACGACTTGAAAACATTATTTGATAATAATAAATTTTGGTTTTATAATTTGAGGAAGAAATTACATTAAGTTTTATATTATAATTTCTCTTTCATTTTCAGATATTTTTTTAATTTCTATTTCTAGAAAATCTTTGTCCTGATATAATTCTTGAAATTTTGGCCATTCTATACTTACATAATCATATTCTTGTATTTCCTCTAATATTCATAAATTTAAAAATTCTTCTTTTGAATCTATTCTATAAAAATCTCAATGCAACATTTTATCCTCATAAATATTTATGTAAGTATAAGTAGGAGAGGATATATTTTTTATTCAAATTTGTTTTGCAAATTGTTTTGTAAATTCCGTTTTACCAGCTCATAAATCTCATTTTAATAAAAATTTTTTATGTCAATTTTTTAGTAATTCTTTTACTAATTCTTCCAATTCTGAAATATTAGCTATTTGTTTTTTCATATTCAAATCTTATAATTAAAAAAACTACAAACAAATATTGTAGCTTATATATTTTTTACCAAAACATCGCAAGTAAAATTTTCATAATAGCATAAGAAAATATAACTATTAA
>JALUXR010000006.1 GCA_027013285.1 Candidatus Altimarinota bacterium
GATGTTTATTTATAGTAGCAGCTGTTAAAAATTCTATTCCATCAAATTTAACTAAAATATTTCATTCAGCTTGTGGGGCTAAAAATCAACTTTGAAATCATATTTTTTTACCTTCCCATTCAAAATTCATTTCTTTCTTTTCTATTTTTAATTTTTCTATCATTAAGACTATTTATTAACTAAAATAATATAAAATAGCATAATGAAAAGCTAAGATTTATCAATAAAAAAACTTGAAAACAAATAAAATAAGTTTATTATAATACACAATCATCAAAAAATATTGATGAACATATCAAGAGTGAAGATGAGGGAATAGGCCCTATGATTCTTCCACCAGCCTGCATTTGCAAGGTGGTCCATCCTACCCAATTAAAAACATTGGGGAAGATATGTTCAGGTAAATTTATACTTGAATATATCTTTCACTACAAAAGTGAAAGTTTTTTTTATTTTAATATTTAAAAAAATTATGAGAAATTATATTACTTCTGAATCTGTAAGTTGTGGGCATCCTGATAAAGTATGTGATCAAATATCGGATGCAATTTTGGATGCTTGTTTGGCACAAGATCCTAATTCAAGAGTTGCTTGTGAAACTATGGTAACTACTTGAACTGTAATAGTTTCTTGAGAAATCACAACAAAAGCACAAGTAAATTATACTGAACTTGTAAGAAATACTATCAAAGAAATAGGTTATAATGAACCAGAAGCTTGTTTCGATGGTGATGAAGTTTGAGTTCATTTACTTATAAATACACAGTCTCCAGATATTGCAATGTGAGTAGATACAGGTGGTGCAGGTGATCAATGAATAATGTATGGTTATGCAACAAATGAAACTGAAAATTTTATGCCTTTACCAATAGATTTAGCACACAAACTTACAAACAAACTAGAACAAGTAAGAAAAGAAAATATCTTACCATACTTACTTCCAGATGCAAAAAGTCAAGTAACTGTTGAATATAAAAATTGAAAACCACTTAGGGTAGATACAGTAGTTATTTCAAATCAACATAGAGAATCAGTAGATTTAGAAACTCTTAAAAAGTGAATATTAAAAGAAGTTATCCAACCTGTTTTATGAAACTTACTTGACAATAAAACAATTTTACATATAAATCCAACCTGAAGATTTGTAATTTGAGGTCCAAAATGAGATTGTGGCCTTACTGGTAGAAAAATAATAGTAGATACTTATGGTGGAGTTTGAAGACACGGATGAGGTGCCTTTTCTGGTAAAGATCCAAGTAAAGTAGATAGATCTTGAGCTTATATTGCAAGATATCTAGCAAAAAACATAGTAGCTAGTTGAGTTTGTGATAAATGTGAAATTCAAATAAGTTATGCAATATGAGTAGTCCAACCAACTTCTATTTATGTTGATTGCTTTGGGACTGAAAAAGTAGATATAGAAAAAATCATAAATGCTGTTAAAGATAATTTTGATTTATCACAAAATGGAATTATCAAAAAACTTGACCTTAAAAAACCTATCTTCAAAAAAACTGCTACTTGATGACATTTTGGTAGAAATGATGTAAGTTGGGAAAAACTTGATAGTATAAATATTTTTAAATCTTTAATATAAAAAAATGAAAGCACACGGAATTGATTTTGAAGAAAGATTCGTACCTCAAAAAAAACATAAAACTGCTATAGAAATTATGAGTCAAAAATGAAAATCTAATATGGAAAAACTTCAAGAATGGTTTGAAAATGAAAAAAAATATAATTGATTAATAGATGTAAAACTTGATACCTGATTATGATTTAAAAATGAAAATTTATATTGAAAAACAACAGAAGAAATAAAAGAAGAATATGCTTGAGAATTATTAAAAATAGCACTAGCAAAAAAAGAATGAAGATACAAAGAAATTAGTAATTTCTAAGCTCTACTTAATTGTAGAGTTTTTTTATAAAATTATACCATCACAAAATTTAATTCTTGCACATTATAAAAAAACTTAATCTGTTTAGTTAGTTCTGGAAGATAATATCTAGGATTTTGTTGATTTTTATAATACCATTTGTATGGATCAAATACAAAAATAGATTTTAAATTCTTCCAATCCTGAAAAACTCAAGCATGAGTTGTAAAAATATTTTTTACTTTTCCATTTTTTATATCCAAAAACATTTTCATTCTATACAAAGATGTTCAAGATACATTCAAAATTTCATATTTAAAATTAATATTTTCTGAAAAATTATATAAAGTCCATAAATCTGGAAAAACAAATAAATTTTGTCATTTTTTAGGTATATAATCCTGAAAAAAAATATAATCAACAAAATTAATACTATCATCTCACATTTTTAAATAATTTTTATAAGTATCAAAATTTTCATATCTCGAAATATATTCTCATTTTAAATCAATTTTCTTTTGTCTTTTAACTTCTGGTAAAATTAATTTCGAAATATGTTTTGTATCTTGAATATATAAATTAAAAAATTTAAAATACCAACTATACCAATAAGAACTAATAAACTGTTGGAAAAAAATAGTATTTGCTGAAAATAAATTTCAAATATAACTAATTTCTCAAAATATTTCTTTACCCTGTCCTTTCTCTCATCTTATTAAAAAATAATCATTATTTATCTTTAGCAAATCTCAAATTAAAAACTTGTTTTCGGATTTTATAAGATAAGTAGCATCATATTTTGCATCTATATTCCAGATATTATAAATCATACAGTTTATTATTGATTTTTAAATTATTGATAATATAATAAGAAAGTTGTCAAAAACAACAAATGTTTTAACCAATAAAAAAGAAAAATGAAAATAAATTTTACAAACAAAACAAATAAAAATACAATATATCTTATAATAAATGGAAAACACAAGATAAAAAATAAAGAATTACAAACATATATAAATCATTATAAGTTTGAAAAATGAGAAGAATTTAAAATAGATAAGATAAATACAATTGAAAATAATAAAAAACATACAAATATTTTAATTTTCATAAAAAATGAGAAAAAATTA
This sequence comes from Candidatus Altimarinota bacterium, assembly GCA_027013285.1. GTDB lineage: Bacteria > Patescibacteriota > Gracilibacteria > Absconditabacterales > Absconditicoccaceae > S009-33. The sequence continues at coordinate 3,011 of JALUXR010000006.1, forward strand.
TTAGAAAATATTGAAGATATTGTAGTTAAATTATGAAATGAAATAATAGCTACAAATGATAAATTTAATATGTCTTTTAAACTACTTAAATTAAAAATTCAAACTCAAGAAATATTTATTGAACTATTAGCACAAAAATTATATAAATTTACAGATTTCAAAAAAAATAAAAGCAAATATAGCATAAATATTGATTCTAATATAGATGAAGAAAAAATTAAAAATAAAATTGAAAGCATATATTTCGCAAGAAATTTAATGAATATGCCAGCAAACATACTAAATCCAGAAACTTATGAAGGAAAAATCAAAGAAACTTTCAAAAACAATAAAAATGTAAAAATAAAAGTAATAAAATGAAAAGAATTAGAAAAAATATGAGCAGGTGGTATTTATGCTGTAGGAAAATGAAGTTCTTATGAACCAAGAATGATTATATTAGAATACAAAATAAATAAAGAAAATAAATTTAATGCTTTAATATGAAAATGAGTAACTTTTGATTCAGGTGGATACAATATAAAACCTACTTGATATATGGAAGATATGCACTTAGATATGTGAGGTTCTGCAGTAGTTTTGTGAACATTCAAACATTTAGTAGAAACCTGATATCATAAAAACTTAATTTGTGCAGTGTGAATAGTAGAAAATTTAGTATCAGAAAAAGCATACTCCCCTACAGATATTATCAAAATGTATAATTGAAAAACAGTTCAAATTTTCAATACAGATGCTGAATGAAGACTAGTTTTAGCTGATGTTCTGTCTTACATAGAAGATAAATACAAAATTAACAATATCTTTGATTTTGCTACACTTACTGGAGCCGCAGTAGTTGCTCTTGGTGAAGATATTAGTGTTATAGAATGAAGAGATGAGAAATTATTAAATAATATAAAAAAAATAAGTTGGGAGCTTAAAGAACCAACTTGGGAATTACCACTATTTAAAAAGTATAAAAATAAATTAAAAGCAAATTTTGCAGATATTTCAAATTGTAGCAAATCAAGATGAGCAGGAACTATTACAGCTTGATTATTTCTATCTGAATTTATCAAAAATAAAAATTGGGTACATTTCGATATAGCTTGACCTGAGATATCTGAAAATCATCCATTATACTGAACTTGAGGCTCAGGAGTTATAATTAGAACTTTAATTGAGATATTAAAGTCAGTTTAATTATAAAAATTATTCTAAAATTTTAAATTACTATTATTAAATTAAAACTAAATATATATTTTTGTAAACTTATAAAATATATTAAAATAAGGTCAATAATATCTACTATATTTATAAAACTAAACAACAACAAATTAACTTAACAACTTGAAATAGTAAATAAATTTATTATCTATGATAAGCATAGGGTTAGAGAAATAAAAAAAATCTGTTTCTCATAGAACAGACTCTAATCTAACATAATATAAATAACTAGAGTATAGATTTTCCTTAACTCTGGTTTTTTTTAAAATCAAAAGAAATATTTTAAGTAAGAAAATAATAAATAAATTATTATCATAGATAATATAGATAAAAACAGTGATTTTCTAGATAAAAATTTTCAAATAGAGAATATAAATCATAAAGATGAGATATTTAATAATATGTAATATATAGACAATTGATCTGAAACTGATGCACTTTCCAAAACAACTTTATATATTAAAAATATAGAATATTCTATAATTAAAAATATTATAATAAAATGAATAAAATTAAAGATATCTTCCCTTTTTATATAATTAAGCTCATATTTCTTTAAAAATTCTCTAAATATAAGTTTCATATTAATTCAAAACCTTCAAAAAATTTTATAATACAACACTTCATACCATGGAAATCAAAATTCTTTCGTATCTATTTTTTCTAATGATTTAGCTCTTTGAACTTTTTGATAAACTTTATACTCTCTTACAATATCTATTTCTGATATAACAATATCCTTAGAAGAATTAATATCTTCTTTTTTCTTATAATCAAAATATTTATCATATAATGTCTCTGCAAGCTCTATAGCTTCCTTATATACTCAAGCCAACTTAAAAGTATTTGTAGTATTTCTATACTTTAATAAGTCACCAACTGCATTTTCAAGTTTTAATGATATATTAGGCTCTACTTTTTTAGCTTCAGGAAGAAACTCTTTCATCTCTAATATAAAATCATTTATATCTTTTTTAAATTCTACTATTTTTTTCTGATTACCACCAAAAGTATTATCTCATTCATTTTTTTTATCTCATCATTTTTTATTTTTAATACTTTCTTGTTTATCTTTTTTTTCTTTAAGTAACTTATCTAAAACTATCTTTAATTTCTCTTCCGATATTTCTCTTCAATAAGGTTTTATATATTTTATATTTGTAATGCCAAAAGTATTATCAAAATAATCGAATGCATCTCTTATTTGTCATTCTACAGAAAAAATAATATTAGCAGAAACTTCATCTTTAAATATTCCAACTTCATAAATATTTCATAATAATTGTTCTTTATGTTCATGAAAAGACATAACAACAATTGAAAAAGACGATAGTAATGGTTTTATAACTTCTTCTGGGAAAGTTGTAAATCATACTATTTTTTTATTTTCTTCTCAATTTTCTTTTTTTATACTTCTAATTCCTTTGAATACAAACATATAAGTATAAATATTAACTAAAAATTTGTGATATTAAACTCATAACTAATTTAATTATAACATATCAACTTGTGAGTATAATAACTCATAATATTAAACTTAAAAATCTTTTCTTTGCTTTTGCTAATTTATCCTCTCAACTAAAATTTCATAACAATAACATACCATTATAAATGATTAAAATAAGAGCAATAGCTAATCATATAAATCATAACCATTGTATATAACCATTAGAATGTCATTTTATACTTGTAAGTGTTCAATTTACTCATTTAGTATAATTTCATGTATCCAATGCAGTATCTTGAATATCACTATCATGTAAAGCACTTATAATCTGATTAGGTTTAGTATCCCATTTACTAGTAGTATCTCATTTACTAGTAGCAAAAACATTTGAAGTTCAAAAAAATATTAAACAAAAAGATAACAACAAGAATAATATTTTTTTGAACATAACAATTATATAAAAATCATAAAAATACCTCAATATTATATATTTTATTATTATTTTGTCAAAACTTTTAATTCAAGAGATACCTTTTTTCAATCAATTTTAACAAAAAATTCATAGTTTCAAACCTTAGATACTTTCTTTTCTGGAAAATCAATTTCCCTATTTTCAAACTTAACCTTATGAGTAGAAACCATTTGAGATTGAATATGTCTTATATCTATTTTTTCATATAAATGCCCATCTGGAGATGTTTGCACCTTTATCTCTAATCAGCTACCTTTTATAGTATTTACAGCCTCATGTTTTCTCTTATCTATCTCTATATTTTCTTGCCTTTGTTTTTCTTGTTTTTTCTCCCATGCTTTTATAGTTTTTTTATCAGCCATTTTTGCTTCTCATTTTTTAGACAAAACATTTCTAAACATAGCATCTGAAACATCTACAAGCTGTCATTTTCATCCAATTCAAGCAACATCTTTCAATAATAATACTTTTATTTTCATTTCTAATTTTTTATAAATTAAACTAAACTTCACAAATATTTTATTGCATCAAAAACATTTCTTTTATGTCTTCATCTTTTATCATCTCTGGAGACCAATTTGGTTCAAAAGTAGTTTCTATTTCAACATTACTTTCAGGATATTTTTCTTGAATAGAATTTTGTATCATATCAATAATCATATCTCACATCGGACAAGCAGGTGAAGTAAATGTTATTAACAATTTAACATTATTTCAATCAACTTCTATGTTATAAACTAACCCCATATTCCAAATATCTAAAATAGGAATCTCTGGATCGTATATGGTTTTCAATATATCTATTATATTTTCTTTTATCATAAAACAACTTTACTAAATAAATTTTTTAATGTATAACAAATATTCAAACTAATATAAATGATATTACAAATATTAAAATATCATATATAACTACTGCTATAAATAATGAACTTCAATCAATATCTAAAAACTTACTAAATAATATTAATCATAACACTAAATTCAGTATAATTCATAAAATTCACAATCAAAAGTAATTGTTGATTATTCATAATAGAAATAATATTACTCATGTTATAAATACTTTCAATATATCTCAACTACCCCAGATCAGATTAATTAAAAATACTGTAATTATAACCACACCAAAACTTAATAAATATTTCATTATATTATATTATATTTATTATATTATAAAATTACTCTACATCTTCCAAAATACTATCTTTTGAAATGTTTTCATCTATTTCTTCATCTTTCTCGATTATTTTTCATTCATTTTTAATTACATTTTCTACATCTTTTTCAAGTTTTTTCCTCAAATTTTCATCTTCTTGTAATAACTTAACTAATGCAGCCTTACCCTGTGTTTTTTGATCATAAAGTGAGTAAAATGCACCAGCTCTTGTAATAATTCCAAAAAGTTGTGCAACTTCTACTAAATCAGCTAATTTATCTATTCATTGATTAAATCTTATAAGAACTTCACAATGTTTAAATGGAGGAGCTATCTTATTTTTAACAATTTTAATTTTTGCTTTATATCATAATTGTTCCTTATTTTCTTCAAGTTTTTCTCACCTTCTAATTTCTATCCTTTGAGAAGCAAAAAATTTAAGAGCATTACCACCAGATGTAGTTTCTGGGTTACCAAACATAACTCATATTTTCATTCTTATTTGATTAATAAAAATTATCATAGTTCATGTTTTTGCAAGTATAGGAGAAAGTTTTCTAAGTCATTTACTCATCATCCTTGCTTGTAATCACATTTGTTGATCTACCATATCTCATTCTACTTCAACTTTTGGAGTTAAAGCTGCAACAGAATCTATTACTATAATTTTTACTGCTCAAGTAGAAGCTAATTGTTCAGCTATTTCTAATGCTTGTTCTCCATAATCCGGTTGTGCTAAAAGTAAATCATTTATATTTACTCATAACTTTTTCGCATAAGACGGATCTAATGCATGCTCAGCATCTATAAATGCTGCATTTTCTCAAGCTTTTTGAATTTCAGCTATTGCATGCAAAGCCAAAGTTGTTTTACCTGAGCTTTCTGGTCCATATATTTCTATAACTCTTCATTCTGGATAACCTCATCATAATATATTATCAAACATAAAAGAACCTGAATGATATGTATTAACTATACTATGAACAGAATTATCTCATAATTTCATAATTGATCATTTCCCAAATTGTTTTTCTATACTCTTTAATGCATCATTTAATACTGAATTTTTATCTCACATATAGTTATAATATTAATAATTAAATACTTATATTTTATACAAATAGTTTCCTATTTTTCAATTAAAAACTAATCTATTTGTTTTCTTATTTTTTCATAAATTTTAACTGGAGTCATTTCTACTTGTTCAGCTAAAACATCATTAAATACTTGTTTAAAATTTGTCGGTGTAATAAAATATATTTCTTCCTTATTTACTCATGCACTGTATAATTTTGAATAAATAAAATCTTTAAATATTAAATCTGAAAAATCACCAACTATAAATACCTTATCCTGAGATTCCAAACTATTTACTAAATCTACAGATAACGGATTTTTATAATTTCAAAGCCAAAACATATCTACTCAAATTCCCTCTCATTTTAACAATCAAACAGCATTTAATCATTCTTGAAGCATAGAACCATAAACTAGCACAGTCCCAGAAAATCAAGATAATCCAAATTCATTAAAATTTATAATTTCCTTATATTCTAAATTAGCTTCATCTCATCATACTTTCTCCTCCATTTCTTTATTTGAAACTCTAATATGTGTCAAAAAAGGATTTTCTATAAACTCCAAGATATTGAATTTTAAATTTTCCAAATCCATAGGTTCCAAAACTTGAACATTTTCTTTTACATAAATATCATCCAAATCTGGAGAAATACTTTTAATTCACAATCAAGTATAACCACTATTTAAATTTAACACACAAATATTTTTTCTATCATTTTTATATAATCTATAAATATTATCATAATTTAATCTATCTAAGATTACAAAAATAAAATCATATCTATCTGTCAAAGCTAATATTTGTCATACTGGCTCCAAAGTATCTATTTTTACAAAATCAATATCTGTTTCTATCTTTGCATCAGAGATTATACAACTTTTTTTAGGTAATTCGATTTCTTTAAATAATCATTTTTTTATTATTTCTGACAAATTTGTTATCATTTATTTTTTATTAATTTTTAAAATTTTATTTCTTCAACTCTCAAGTAAGTTCATAAGTAGGAAATGGAAAGTTAAGTCATTGTTTAGGAAACTCTTTATAAACTTTTTCTAAAATTTGTTTTTCATAAAGATAACTCCGTTTATCAGCTTCGATCATTATCTTTCAAATAACATTCACCGACCAATCTCCAAGAGAATCTAAATAAACAACTACACTATCTTTATTCACTCATTCTATTTCTAATAAATAAGATTTCAATAACTCTTTTGCTTTTTCTGTATCATCTCAATATGAAATTCAAATACTTACAACTACTCTTTTTTCTGAAACCACTTCACTTAAAGATTTATTTGTAATAGTTTCATTTAACAATTCAGCATTAGGTATTATAATAGTATTTCCATCAAAAGTTCTTAAATGTGTAGTTCTTACAGTAATTTCCTCAACAACAGCTGTAGTTCCACTAGATAAAATTATAGTATCTCATACATTTATAGATTTATCAGCAAAAAGTATCATTCAAGAAAGAAAATTTTCAATAATACTTTTACTGGCCATAGCAACAGCCAAACCAAATATACCGGCAGAAGCCAAAAGTGGTGTAATATTTACTCACCAAATACTTAAAATAAGTAATATTATTATAGCTATTACAAATATATTAAGTAATATTTTCAACAAATTAGAGATATTTTTTGTAATTATATTTGAATATTTTTTCACTGTATATTTTAAAATTATCCTTACTGACCTTTGAATTATAAGATAAACAAAGATATATTCTAAAGTTATAAGAATATTATAAGCTATCTCGTAATAATGATTTAATATATTTTGAAAATATAAATTATAAATCAAATTTAATCATAATAAAAATCATAATATTTTTAAAAATCATCTTGTTTTACCATACAATTCATTATCTAAATTTGTTTTTGTTTTTTTTGTTAATATTACAAAAATTTTCTTACAAATTGGTTGAGCTACAAAAAGAAACAATACAAAATAAATTAAATAAAAAATAATTCACTTTGTATAAGGATTTATCCAAATTAATTGTAAAAAATCCAAAATTTGATTTAAAATATGCATAATAAACTATTTAAACATAATAAATAATATCTTTATTTTCTACATTTTTTAGGTTCTTTTTCAAGATAGTTTAACAAAAAAAACTACATAATAAATATGTAGCTTAATTCTTTAAGAATAGATTATTCAGCTGATTCTCTTGGTTTTTCAACAGCAAAGTCTAATTTAATAGCTCTACCATTAATTTCAGCTTCATTCATTTC
>JALUXR010000007.1 GCA_027013285.1 Candidatus Altimarinota bacterium
AAAAAAACTACATAATAAATATGTAGCTTAATTCTTTAAGAATAGATTATTCAGCTGATTCTCTTGGTTTTTCAACAGCAAAGTCTAATTTAATAGCTCTACCATTAATTTCAGCTTCATTCATTTCTTCTACAGATTTTGCAGCATCATCTGCATTTGCAAATTCTATAAAACCAAATCCTTTAGATTTTCTAGTTTCTCTATCCAAAATTACTTTTGCATATAAAACTTCACCATATTCAGAGAAAATTTCTTTTAAATCTTTACCTCTTAAATCCCAAGGTAAATTTGCTATAAATAGCTTTGTTGCTGATTTTGTTTCAGTCATTTTACAATAATTTAATAATAAATAATTTAGCTCATTTAACATAAAGCTTTGTTTATTATAATTAATAATCATTTCAAAACAAGTTATATTTTTTTGCTTTTTAGAACTATTTCTTTATAATAAAACAAATAAAAGATTTTATAAAAAATAAATAAAAATGATATTTTTTTCTCTAACAATAGTTATTATAATTATATCTTGGATATGATTTAAAATTTATATAAAAAATAAAAAAAAAGAAGATTATGCTAAAAATTTAGTTTTTTTGTTAGTTAAAATCCAAAAAAAAGATTCTGATATGGATAAAAATAATGATAATATTCAATGAATGAAAAACAATATACAACTTATGGAACAAGTTTATAAAAATTTTTATTGAATATTTAATTGATGATGGAAATGAAAATTATTTTGACAAAAACATATTAGCCTAAATATGGTTTGTGAAAAGGAAATCATAAAGTTTATAGTATGAATGCCAAAAGATTTTAAAGATAGTTTCGATAAGACAATAAGTTCTTTTTATCCTGGTTGCACCACAGAAGAAATTAAACCACCAAAAATGCTTGAAGCAGGTAAATTTGGATATGGTGGATATTTAGTCTTAAGCAAAGATGATGCCTACCCTATCAAAAATTATGAAAAATTCGAAGCTGATCCAATGGATAGTTTATTATCAGCATTTTCAAGAGTAAAAAGAGAAGAAAAATTACAATTACAAATTTTAATACAACCTATTTCTGAGTCTTGGCAATGAAATTTTAGAAAAAAAATCAAGTGAATTAAAAGCTGATGACTTATGAATAGTTTTTTAAGATGAAAATGAAAGGAAAATGAAGATAATTCTTGATTAAGTTCTACTCAAATACAAGATATGGAAGCAAAAGTTCAAGATGAATGATTTGAAATAGTAATAAAAACATTTGCAAATTCACCAGACCCTGAAAGACCAAAAAAAATAATAAATGAATTAGCATTAAGTTTAAATCAATACAATTATAACTGACTAAACTCATTTATATTCCTAAAAATGAAAAACTTAGAAAAATTTGGAAAAGAATTTATTCAACATATTTTCAAAAAACCAATTTTTACACTTTATAAGTGATTGTTTTTTATCACTGCACAAATATTAAATATCAAAGAACTTGCAAGTATTTATCATTTTCCACATTCAAGATTTAACAAAAATCCAAGAATTTTATGGCAAAAATTTAAAATAGTTCCAGCACCTGACAATATTCCTGCTGAATGAATTTTACTGTGAGAAAATCTATATTCTTGAGTAAAAAAAGAAATTAAGATTGCAAATGTAGATAGATTTAGACATTTCTATATTATTTGACAAACTGGTACTGGTAAATCTACTATGATTACAGCTCAAGCTAAACAAGATACTTTAAAATGAAATTGATTTGCTATTATCGATCCACATGGTGATTTATGTGAAACTATCATTCAATATTATCCAAAAGATAGAATAAATGATCTTATATATTTTGATGCAGGTAATTTAGATATGCCTTTTGGTATGAATTTACTTGAGCCAAGCTCTCCAGATAATTATGATGAAATTGATTTAATTACAAATGATGCGACTGAATTGTTTGTAAAACTATACTGACCTGAAATTTTCTGACCAAGATTACAAGATTATTTTAGAAATGCAGCTATGACACTTATGGAACAACCTGAATGAGGCTCTTTAACAGAAATTATGAGACTTTTTACAGATGAAGCATTTCAAAAAGTAAAAGTTTCAAAAGTAAAAAATCCAGTTGTAAAAGCATGGTGGAACAGTACTTATGCAGCTATGTGAGATAGAGAAAAAGGTGAAATTATCCCATATTTTCAAGCTAAATTCGGTCCCTTGACTACAAACTGAATTTTAAGAAATATTATCTGACAAGTAGAATCTTCATTCAAAATAGATCAAGTAATGCAAGAAGGTAAAGTCCTTTTACTAAATCTTTCAAAAGGTAAAATTTGAGAAATCAATAGTCAATTAATTTGATTAATATTAGTTTCAAAAATAAAACAAGCCGCATTAGCAAGAGCAAGTATGGCTCCAGAAGATAGAAAAGATTTCTTTTTATACATAGATGAATTTCAAAATTTTATTACACCATCTATTGAAAGTATTTTGTCGGAAGCCAGAAAATATCGTCTTGGTTTGATACTTGCCCATCAATATATTGAACAACTTAAACAAAAAGATTTATGAGGTGAAACTGACCTTACTTGAGCAATTTTTGGTAATGTTTGAACAATAATGTCTTACAAAGTTTGAGCAAAAGATGCGGAATATCTTGAACAAGAATTTTCTCCTGAGTTTTCAAGACAGGATCTTGTAAATATAGATAAATTCAAGGCCGTAATGAAACTTTCTATAGATACTCAACCGTCAAGACCGTTTTCTATAAATATATTAAATCCATATGTAGAAGAATGAAAAAATGACCCTAAAAAATGTGATATAATAAAACAAATTTCTACTCTAAAATATGGTAGAAAAAGAGAATTAGTAGATAAAGAAATCTTTTATAGAATTTGATGATAAACAAAATGGAATCACAAAACAACAAATTAGAACAAAAAGAATCGAAGCTACATAAGTTGATAAACTATTACTATAAAAATTTATATAAAAATTTTGAAACAAAAGATATTATACAAAATAGAATTGTAGATATAGATATTATAATTAAATGGATAGAACAAAATTGAAAAAGACCTGAATACAAAATATATATTCAACCCAAAAAATGATTACCTGAAATTACTATTAAAAATCAGTGAGTTTTCTTTTTATATTGTGTAATTCACGGAATTGTACCAAATATAAATTCTATAATAATTTCAAATAAATGAAAGAAAGTAGATATTGCTAGTTATAAAAATTTTGTTTTACTACACAGAATGTTTGACCTATTTTTTACAAAATGATTTAATTTTGCTATCTATGATGTAATAAGTAAATTAATATCTGATAATGATTTTCAAGAAATTTTTGAAAATGAAAAAATAGACATACTCACCCAACCTGAAATGTTATCTTTAATAAAGATATTGGAAGACATAAAAATAACTTGATTTGACTTACATAAACATCATTTTCACACAAAACTTGGTAAATTAAATAATATTTGAACCTTTTCAGAAAATATATTTTTGGAAATAGCTATGAAATATGAAAATCAAATAAGAGAAATAATATGATTTGATACTACTTACATTAAACCTGCTTCTTATGAAGATGATTCAAAAAATAAAACTGATTTTAATTGGGTATATTCACAAAATAAGAACCAAAAAACTTATCAAAAAACTCCTATCCAATTTACGATTTCTTCAGCTACAGAAAAATTAAATAAAGTTATTGAATATTTTATAAACTCTCCTCATAATCAATTTATTTATTTACAAATAGATGGTAAGTTTAAACAAAATATAAAAAAAATAGAAGAACAATATCAAAATTGGATTATGAATCCTGGTTTAAGAGAATCACAAGATCCTACAAAATTTCCTTTTTTTATAAACAATTTATGAAATGAACAAAATGAAGCTATCATAATATATTTCTACTTACATCATATTATAAAACATAAAAAATCAAAAAATATTAGACATCTAGAAAATACAATAGATTGAATAGATTTCTCAAATACTTTTATAGAATTAAAAGAAAAAATAGTCAATAAATGAAAAGTAAATGAGAAAATATATACAATTAACAAACAATGAAAATATATTTGAGAAATTATAATTCTAGAAAAAAACATTGATAATAAATAATAATTTTCGTATTATTAATATAAATAAATTATTTAACTATATGTAAAAAATACAAATGAAAAAAATATCAATATTTATATTGCTTATTCTATGATTTAATATTTCATGAACAATTGCTTATTCTCAAAATAATATTGAAACCAGAATAAATAATATTTTTAAACAAAAAAATGAAAATTTTAACATAAAATATAAAACACCATATTATATTTGCTTAAATGAACAAAAATATTATACAAATATTACAAATCTGATAAATAAAATTATAAACATTCCTAAATATCAAAAATATATAAATACATTGAATATTATAAAAGATATAACACAAAAAAATGAAAATATATGTAATTTAAATATTCATTTTCAATGAAAACCTTATATTTTTAGTTATAAATTAGATAATAATTTTAAAAATATAGGTGCTTGAGAATTCTCTGTAATAATTACTAAAAAAATATCTGATTTCCTAAATAAATATAAAGTTAATAAAAAAATTAATACTGTTATAAATACAGGCAAACTTCAAAAGAGTAAAACTGCAGATTATAAATCAAATTTTGTAAATGACAAAAAAATAACTCAAACAAGTATTAAAACTATTATTGAATGAAATAAAAAAATAACAACTACTACTATAACTACCACAACTATTATAAATTGAAGAAAAACTATAACTACTAGAACTAGCACTAAGGTAAGTTATATTAAACAAAATAATACAAATTCAAATATTCAACCCCAACAATCTAATAATTCACCCAAAACACAAAATACAAAAAATATACAATCTAATCTAAAATTAGAGAAACAACAAGAAACTAAACAAATAAATACAATATATCCCCATGATTTTACATTACATTCATTAGTTAATCAAAATGATATAAATTTATCAAAACAAACTAATTGAAATATCAATGTAAATAAAATTTTAACCAAATTTTCATTACCAAAAGTTTGAAAAATAGAACAAATAAAATGAAATTATTTAATTAAATTTAACGATGTGTGGTTTAGCTTATGATGATATAGTAAATTAATTGTAAATAAACAAGATTTAGATTATTGACTTAAACAAGCAGATAAATACAAACCTGATACTAAATTATATTACTTAAATTGAGATAAATACACAATATATTTAATTAAAAAAAATACAGTTAAATCATTGTATCCTTTTGATCCAACAAAAAGTTTTGCTTACAATACTAATTTATTAAATAAAGCTTGATACATATACTTTTCAAATTTTCTTTACAAAAAAATAGATAAAACATCATGAAAAGATATAATAACATCTTGAATAAGTAAAATTTGAAATAAACTATATTTTATAGTATTAAGTTGAAAATGAAGTTATATTCCTCTTATATGAGATAGTTTATACAAAAATATTTGATGAATAAAAAAATGAAGTATTTTGATAAATAATTGAAATAATTTCATTTCAGCTTGGAATAGTTGAGTTAAATACTACTATTTATGAACATATAATTTATATAAAAATATTAATTTAAATAATTTATGAGATGTTTTATATTCTACTTTTTATAGAATTTGAAAATATAATATGCAGTATAATGTTTCATATATGTATGATTTATTAGAATTTGCAAATAATTTTAACAATAAAAAATTATCTAATGCTTACAAATATATTGCTAAAAATATAAAATATAGCAAAAAAATTAATAATTTAATAAATAAAAGTTCTAATCAACAAGAATTAGATCAAAAATTAAAAGCTAATAAATCATTATTATTAAACTGGGATCTTTTCTATTCATTCCAAAATAAAGTATGAGTATGTCAAACTATATCTGATTTACTTTCATTTGTTTCTATCGTAAATTGATTAAATGCTAATAAAGCTAGTTGAATTATCAAAAAAGATGGATACTTACATCAAATATCAAAAATAAATAACTATTATTACGACCCTACATTTGATTGATGATATTTAAAGGCATGATATAAGTGATTAAGGTATTTTGGAATAACTGAACAACAAGTAAATAAATATTTAAAACTTAATGAAAAATAAAATGTTAGAACAATATAGAAATGAACTAGACAATGTAGATAAAGAAATCATAAATTTATTAGCAAAAAGATTTGAAATAGTCCAAAAAATATGAAACTTTAAAAAAGAAAATAATATTTGAATATTACAGTTATGAAGATGGGAGGAAGTTTTAGAAAATAGAAAACAAATTGCAAAAGATTTATGAATTAATGAAAATTTAATTGAATATATCTGGAATCTTATTCACGAAGAAGCATTAAAACTAGAAAAATAAAATTATCTATACAAATAAATCTTTTTTCAAACTATTTTAAATGGTTTGTTTTTTTTAAATACAAAAGAATTAGAAATTATAATTGTATCTTTTCATTTTGCTTTAAAAATCCAATCTTCTATTTTTAACATAAATTTTGGAAACAAATAAATATAAATATAATCATATCATTTTAAATCTTTTCCTATAAAATTTTTCTTTTTTAGTATAACATTAGATTTTTTAATTTTATTTATCAACCTACCATACAAAATAGCAAAAGTATTTATATCATATCAAACTCACTTTAATCAGAATTGTTTCTCAAAAAATCTTAAAGCTTTACCATCTCAACATCACAAATCAATTATTTTTTTTCATTTTGTAAGATTAAGCTGTTTTATAAGTTCAAGTTGCCGATTAAAACTTCAAACATAAGGGACTTTTGTAGTAAAAAGAGCTTTTATAAAACTTACATAATAAAATCAAACTAACAAAATTAATAAAAATAAAATAAAAAGTAACAAATAAATCATAAAATTAGTTTAAAATAAATTAAATTTAAATGAGCCTTAGTCTATGAATAGTAATATCAGTTTCAATATCTTTTATATTTTCTCTTGATTTTTAATATAGCATATATATTATACAGGTGCTACATTAAATTATGTAGTTTTAATTTTATATTTTTACCTAAACAAATAAATGACAAGTTTAAAACCTTTAAATGATTATGTATTAGTTAAACAATCAAAAGAAGAAGCAAAAAGTGCATCTTGAATTATTACTGCTCCCACTTCAAAAGAAAAACCTGGAAAATGAGAAGTAATAGCAATATGAGAAGGTAAAAAAAATCCTGAATGAAAATTAGTAGAAATTGATAATATAAAACTTGGAGATATTGTATATTTTACAAAATATGCTCCTGAAGAAATTGAAATAAATGGAGAAAAATTACTTTTAATAAGAGTTGATAGTATTTTAGCTAAAGAAGAAAAATAAAATATTTTACATTATAAATTAAAATAAATATGCCAAAAATAATAGAATATTGAGATGAAGCTAGAAAACATGTATATAAAGGTATAAAAGAAGTTGCTGATGCTGTAAAGGTAACAATGTGACCAAAATGAAAAAATGTAATGATAGAATCAAATTTTTGATGACCTAAAGTAACAAATGATGGTGTTTCTGTAGCAAAAGAAATAGAATTAGAAGGGAAACTAGAAAATATTTGAGCTGAATTAGTAAAAGAAGCTGCAAACAAAACTAATGATTCTGCTGGTGATGGAACTACTACAACTGTTACTTTGGTTGATAGTATAGCAAAAGAATGATTAAGATATATAAATTCTTGAGTTAATCCTTTTGTTTTATGACAATGACTTGATACTGCAGTAAATACATTAGTTGAAAATTTACACAAAATTTCAAATAGACTAAATACAAAAGAAGAAATTAAACAAGTTGCAACTATATCTGCACAAGATGAAAATGTATGAAATTTAATTGCTGATGTAATGGAAGAAATAGGTGAAGATGGTGTTGTTACTGTTGAAGAAGGAAAATCAATTTGATTAGAAAAAGAAATAGTAAAAGGTATGCAATTTGATCAAGGTTATGAAAGTCCTTATTTTGTTACAAACACTGAAAAAATGGAAGCAATTGTTGAAAATGCAAATATCATAATAACAGATAAAAAGATAAGTAACTTACAAGAAGTATTACCACTTATGGAGAAAATAGCTGCTTCTGGTAGTAAAAATATTGTTATCATATCTGAATGAGTTGAATGAGAAGCATTAGCTACATTAGTATTAAACAAACTTAAAGGTGTATTAAATGTCCTAGCTGTAAAAGCTCCTGGGTTTGGTGATAATAAAAAAATGTTATTACAAGATATAGCTGTTGTAACTGGTTGAACTGTTATCTCAGAAGAAATAGGAATGACTTTTGAAAATGTAGGAACAGAAGTTGTATGATGAGCAAGTAAAATTATTGCAGACAAAGATAAAACTATCATAGTTGATGGAAAATGAGACAAAAATAATATTCAAAATATAGTTAATCAATTAAAAGTACAATTGGAAAATATTTCATCAAGTTATGATAAAGAAAAATTACAAGAAAGAATTGCAAAACTTGCTGGTGGTGTAGCTGTTATCAAAGTTTGAGCTGCGACAGAAGCAGAAATGAGAAATAAAAAAGATAAAATAGAGGATGCTTTAAATGCTACAAGAGCTGCTATGGAAGAAGGTATAGTTGCTTGAGGTTGAACTGCTCTATTAAAATTACAAAAAGAATTAGAAAAAATAGAAACTGATGATAAAGATATAAAAGTATGAATAGAAATTATAAAATCTGCTATAGAATATCCAGCAAGACAAATTGCAAATAATGCTGGATACAAATGAGATGTAGTTGTTGAAAATGTTAAAAACAATGAAAATATTAACTATTGATTTAATGCAAAAACTTGAGAATATACTGATTTATTAAAACAATGAGTAATAGATCCAATAAAAGTGATAAGAATTGCTTTGGAAAATGCAGTTTCAGCTGCAAAAATGTTATTAACAACAGAAACTGTAATTACAGAAGCACCTAAGCCAAAAGGACCTAATCCAGATTTACCACCATTATGATGAATGTGAGGAATGCCTGGTATGTGAGGAATGCCTTGAATGGGTATGATGTAAAAAAAAGTATAAGACTCTACTTAATTGTAGAGTTTTTTTATAAATCTATCTCAAATCTTTTTTCTTCTCAACTTATTATATTTTCAATAACTTGATAAATATCCTCTATTTTTGTTTCTGGAAATTTGGATAAACTTAAATTGTAAGGATGAAAATTTGTATCCACTATTTTTGGATTAATAATATGAACTTTGTATCATTCTTGTTTCAATCATCATGCAAATCACCTTAAACCAAACTTACTTGCTTGATAAACAGTAGCTCATTTCATAAACTTTTTTGAAATTATACTTCAAATAAAAATTATCTTTACTTTCGGTATGTAATTCAATTTCTGTAGCAACATAATGTTTGCAAACAAATTCAAGTTTATAATTTTTTCATAATTTTCTATACTACCTTGTCTAAAATCTCAAAAATATCACATTCAAGCATTTAAAATTAAAACATCAAATTCAGTATCTTTTAAATGATTAGCAAGTTTTTCTATTTCTTCTTTTTTCGATAAATCATATTTATACTGCCCTGTCCTACTTACTCAAAAAACATTATATTTATCAGACATTTTTTCAAAAACAAAATTTCAAATTCCAGAACTATCTCAAGTTAAAAATATATTCATAATAAATTAAATTAACTATCTAAACAAACCATACATTTTTTATCCAACTGCCTAAACTGATTATAAAACCAATCTCTAATTTCTTTTTTTTCTCTTACAAAACCATCTTCATTTTCTTCAAGTAAATACATAATATCAAAATATGGATCTTTTTTTAAGATATTCAAATAATCAGCTTTCGTATAAAGTAATCAACTTGCGAATGTAGAAGAAATTTTACTCATATCTACATTTTGTTTTACATAATTTATAAAGTCTCAGTAAATCTGCTGATAATTTTCTACAGGCAAAAGTGGTAAAAATCTAAGTCAAACTTTAAATCATTTATCTAATAAAGTATTTACTGCTTGTATCCTATCATCCAAACTAGCTACTCATTTTTCATACTTTTCAATAAGTTCTTGAGGATTCAAACTAAAAGCTATCTCAGTATTTTTTGGAATAAATCATAAATCAAGTAACGGTTGAATATTTGTAGATTTTGTTCTTATTTCCATCATAGCTTCATCTAAATTCTCAAAAAAAGGAACAAACTCTTGGACAAAATTTGAAAATCAATTCATTCACAAATTATCAGAATAATCTGAAGAATAAAACCGTAATTTTTTGGGTATTTGTAATTTTCAATTTCATATTTTTCATTCTAAAACAAGTTCAGAATAACATAAAATATACTTTTCTAATGCTTCTACTATTTCTTTTTTCATATCATCATAATTTACAAAATATACTTGAAAATCATTTTGAAAAGCTCATTTTAAAAAACAATATCTACAATCAAAAATACAATTTAAACTATTTTTCAAAAAATATGAGAACTTCTCATGTCCGTAGTCTTCTGGAGCTTGAGTAAGACAATTTCATTTTAATTCAGCAAAAATAATAGACTTTTCAATATTTCAATTAGGTATTTTCTTATCAAAAAGATTTTTATAATTATCTACATAAATTACATCTATATTTTTAAATTTATCTATAAATCTCAAAACTTGAGGATTATTTTTTACTTCATTTTCTATATAAACTAGCATATTATTTGATTTTTTATTAAATTTTAACTTGTATTTACAATTAAGATAACTATTTTAAACTTTATTTCAATTTTTAAACTAAATATTTATGAAAACTATAATACTTGCTGCTTGAAAATGAACTAGACTTATGCCACTTACAGAAAATAAGCCCAAGCCAATGGTAAAAATATGAAACAAACCAATTTTAGAATATATTTTACAATCTATAGAAGATTTCACAAATGATGTAATTATCATAACAAAATACAAGGAAGATCAAATCAAAAACTACTTTTGAGATAAATGGAATGATATAAATATTAGTTACAAAACACAATGAGATGAAAAAGGAACTTGATCTGCACTTTGGGGATTAAATATAAATACAGATTTCATAGTTCTAAATTGAGATACTATCTACGATCAAAAAGATTTAGAAAAGTTATACAAATTAAATTGATATTGATGTTTAGTAAAAAAAGTAGATGAACCCAAAAAATACTGAATATTCTATGAAAACCAAGACCATACTGCAAAACAAATAATTGAAAAACCTCAAGAATTTATTTGAAATTTAGCAAATATCTGAGTTTATAAATTTCCAAGTAAGTTTATTCAAATAGTAGAAAATATACAACTTTCTCCAAGATGAGAATATGAGCTTCCAGATGCTATCAACAAACTATTAAAAGACACAAAATTCCATTTAATTAAACAAGAATGAGACTTCATAGACATTGGTTATCCACAAGACATTGAAAAAGCTACGAAACATCTTGAAAAGAAAGGTATTTTATAATTTATAACAAATAAATGCAAGATAAAATTAAACAGATTCTAATAGATATAAAAGAGAAAAAAGAACAAATCAAAAAAGATTATGAAAATTTATAATTATATTTTTCAATAGTTTTTAAAATAGTAGTTTTTCAAAAAACTTACTATATTGTGATTTGTCTTTTTTCTGTAAATTTTAGTTCATTCATTAAACTATTAAAAAAAGAGAGAAAAATCTCTCATATTAAAAACTAACTAACTCTCTATCTAATTCATAACCTCATTTTTCTATAGTCTTATTTGAAACTACTGCAATATGAGGAATACCAAGTAATTCAGCATCCCTCATTTTGGTGCCAAAACCAAATTTCTTACCCATCCTATCATCCAAAATTACTTCTTTTCACTCAGCTTCAAATTTTTTAGCTAGTTGTTCAGCTTTTTCAAGATTATCTCACAAAACTACAATGTAATAGTCTGCAGGAGCAATATTTTCTGGCCAAGAAATACCATTTTCAGTAGCAAATTTTTCAGCAACTATTCACATTGCTCTACTAACTCAAATACCATAACAACCCATTTTAGGAATTTGTTGTTTTCAATTCTCATCCAAATATTTCACATCAAATGCTTTTGTAAATTTTGTTTCAAGTGGAAAAATATTTCATATTTCAGAAGCTTT
>JALUXR010000008.1 GCA_027013285.1 Candidatus Altimarinota bacterium
AATACTTTAGTTAATTTTCAAGAAACAGCAAGTGTTGAAAATATTTCTCAGGCTTGACAGGTTAAAATGCAATGATGAATTCCTTTTCACTTACATACTGAAACATGAACATTTGGTGGACTTATAAAATGTGTAATAAAAAAATGGATGAATAGACAAATAGAATTTTTCATATCTCAACTTACACATATGACAATTTATATTGTCTATCCAGATTTTTCATGACTTATGAAATGATTTTCTGAAAAAAATTGGGAAAAGTTTGGAAGTTTTAAGGATTTTAAAAATATGTTATCATGATTTTATCCAAAAAACAAACCAAAAAATAATAAATCGACTTTAAATAAATTACTAGCTTATATTCCTTCTTGAAAAGGTTTTCAAACTTTAAATAGATGATTAGCAAATCCTTTTAAACTTGTTCAAAAATATTTTGAAACTATTCCTCTTGTTAATATTCAATTAAAAACTGTAGTTATAAAAATTCCTTGGATTTGAAGAGAAGAAGTTGATAAGCAGATTTTGTATTTGCAAGATTGGTTGAAAAGGAATAAAAAAATGCTAAATAAATGGACTGATTTTCAGACTTCAGCTGTTTGAAAATGTGAAAAAAAATATAAATGAAATAGTGCTAAAATTGAAGAATGTAAGAAGAAATATTCTTCTATGTTAAAAGTTCAACAATTTATACAATCTGTCCAAAAAAACATAGAAATATTGAATGAATATAAAACTTTTCCACTTAAATTATATAAATATTTACACTTAGTTGATTTTTACTTATCCCAGGTAATGTGTATTATCAATAAGTATTTGGATATGATACTTGGTTGGTATACAAGACAATCAAGAATTTTTGAAAAGTGGGTAGATGCTATAGTTACAATTATAAATGTTATTAAAACTTGGCAACTTGTTATAGATTTTTCTGTAAATTGGAAAACAACTTGTGGAAAGTGTAGGCAAGATACTTGAGATTTATATGATTGTGTTTTAAGTCTGTTATGTCCTAATTTGCCTATTTTACCAATTCCACCATTTAAAATACCTGATATATATTTAGATTTTTCTCACTTTAATTTATGAATAGATATTATATTACCAAAGATTGTAATATCTCCAGTTCCTATTTGATTATTTACATTACCAAATTTGCCTTACCCAAATATTTCTTTACAAATTCCAGCTTTGCCTTTATTACCTAAACCACCAATTTTACCTTCATTACCTTCACTTCCTGCTATTCCTACATTAGAATTACCAAATTTACCTCCACCACCAAAAATTCCTCAAATTTTACCTTCAATAAAATGAGCTTTAAATATATTAAAAGTAATTTGATATGTTCGGTGTATTATAAAAAATGGTATTTGACTGGTAGCTGAATGGAATGTTAAAACAAGGATAGAACAATTAACAGCTAGACATAATAGAATATTTCCATTTGATTTCTTAAATATAGAATTCCCAGTTTTACCATTTGCTTGATATAATATAAGAGTTGATACATATGTTAAATATAGATTAGAATTATCTCAAGTTTATGATGTTGTAAAATGAATTGCTGATTCTATTAATGAGAAAACAAAACCTATGATATGAAATATGTTAGAATTTAATTATAAAACAAATCAATGAACAAATAATTTAAACGATAGTTTGCAACAATATAATTGAACTATTAATCTTCAACCTAAATGAGCATTTATAATGAGAAAGAAAAAAGATAATTTGTATGCTTATGTTTTGAATAATGCTCCTGTATCTGTAAGGATGGCGAAAGCTTTGTTATACAATCAATTATCATATTTATCATCTCAAAGATGAGCAAATTATCTTAAATCTTTACCAAGTTCTATATTTGATAGAGCTGATAAATTAAAGAAAGATGTAATTACTCCAAATAATGTTAAGGCTAATAAACATTGATTACAGGTTGTTCGTAGAAAAATTCAAAGTATTTTAAATAATGAAAGTATAAGATTACAAAATATTGAAAATAAAGTTAAACAGATGGAAGATGGACAAAAAGTTGATATTTCTGATAAATCAATATTTGAGAAAACTACAAATAATAATTTAGTTTCTTATAAGGAAAAAGAAAATAAAAAAATAACTTTATCTACTTCATTATTTACAACTAATAAATATATTTATAATCTTCTTTGAAATACAGAAACACCTCAAAAATCTTATTTAAAGATGTATAAAAAAGTTTTAACAAAATTAGATAAAAAATTACCTGTTTATGCTAAATGAAAAGTTAGTCAAAGATTTATCTATGAAACTTTAAAAAATAAAGTAGATGATAGCTTAAAATTAATAGATAATAGCTTAAATGAAAAAGTTGCTTATGGATCTTCGGCTAGCATTCCTTCTTCTTCTCCTACACAATTTCCTATTAGTGCAGATCCATCTCAAAATATAAAATGACTTTATGTAAGAGGTAATGATTGAAATTATTATAATGTTATGGAAGATCAAGATAAAGCATATACTATCAGAAAAAAGAAAAATTATATATTATCTGATATAAATCAAGATTGAATAAAAGATATGATTTGGTGGGATAACTACAATATTTATATTAAATATTCAAAGGATGAACCTAAAGATGATGGTATAACTTATACTCAAAAATATATTTATAATTGAGTAGTCTCAAATTTTGCTTCTATTGCGGATAAAAATTGATATGTAAAATTGTGAGATTCTAAATTTAAAATAGCTACTGTCAATATTCCAGTTGTAGATTTAAGATCTGATTGACAAGCATATGAGTCAATAACCTTAAAATATTCAAAACCGTTATCTAAATTAAATTCATATACATTATTATATTCTTCAAGAATAGATGTGTTAGACGGATTAGAGAAAAAATATAATTATGCTAAAGATTTTAATTATGCTTGAAATAATTATCAAACTTATGGAGTTGTATTTTATGATAAAAAATTGTGAAATATAAATGAAATAAAAGCTTCTCAAATACTTATTCAATGACATCAACTTAATAATATTATCTATATTCCTGTTGATATGAAACAAAATATGACAGCTATTTTAGATAAAAAATATTTATTTTTACATAATAAGTGGAAATATTTTAGAGTTTATAGTTCAAATCTAAATTTAGAACAAAATAAATTAACCATATTATCTTCTTATTCAAATCAAGTTTTGTGATGAGAACAAATTATAGCAGATGATGAAAATCCTTATGTTATTACAACATTAATAAGAGATAAATGAAATGAAGTAAATCATATTATATGAACTTGAACCCATTTAGTTTGATATGTAAATACTGCTTATCATATAAAATGACATTGGACAGATAATTTGTGAATATCAAAAAAATTTATTACAGATGATAAATTTAATGTTTTAACAACCTGAGATTCTATATCAGTATATTCAAATCAACCAACTAAGAAGACTTATTATTTTGTTTGAGTGGATTTGAATTGAAATGTAGCAAGAATTAAAGTTACAGTAGATATAAGAGTTCCAGATATAAAAATTAATAAAATAAATTCTGAAGTATGAGTTGTATCTTCTCAAATTTGAGCTGATATGGATAAAACTGCAGTTAGGTATGCAGTAATAAATTGAAATCAAATAAAAGTATTAAATACTATACATTGAAAATCTCTATTTACATGAGGAATAGGTCAAACCCAGTTTACTGGATCTATATTCAATATGGATAAAAAGTTGATTTTATATAACAAAATTTGAAAAAGTATTTGATATCTAAATTTAGATACTTGAAAAATTAAATTAACTGATCCTTCTTATTATATATTATGAACTATAAAATCTAATACTGTTGTTTATAATATTTATAATGATGCTTGAAAAATTATGTTTCAAGTACATATACCATCTAAATCATTATCCGGAGAACCTGTTTTGTATGATGCTAACTATAGTATTAAACACTTAGATAATCCTAATTTATGAATATTTGATTGATGATATTGTATGTATGATAAGGTAAGTAAAAAATGTGCTGTTTATGTTTCTACAGATTGAGTTATTTATGTTGATAGCTTATATTCTGGTAAATTTATAGTATCATATAAATATAATAATTTATGAAATATTGTATCTACATTTTATGACTTATCTATACCTGATAAAACAAAATTAACAAATAATAATAAATTGTTTAGTATAATATTTAAAGCAAAAAAGATGTATAAATAATATCTTAAATATACTCTTCTTAGGTTTCTAAGGGGAGTTTTTTGTTTGCAAATATTTCATAAAAAATTATTATATTCAAAATAACAAAAAAAGTATAAAAAAGTATTGAAATAAAAAGAAAAAAAGTTATTATGTTTTTCACTGTCAAGGAAGAAAAGACAACGGAGGATATTTAACATAATCATATATATCTAGAAAGGATAAAGTCTAATTTAAGAGCATAGGACGGATG
>JALUXR010000009.1 GCA_027013285.1 Candidatus Altimarinota bacterium
AAATAGATTTGAAAAAAAATATAAAACTATTAAAACATAAGTAATAATTTTTTTAAATTTATAATTTTTTTTAATGGCTACATTAGATGATATAAAATTGCCTCCACATAGTATAGAAACTGAAAAAGCTCTTTTGAGTGCTATTTTTATAGATAATGATAATATGTTTAATATTGAGTGATATGGAATTACTTCAGATGATTTTTATTCAAGAGAACATAAGATTATTTATCAGGCTATACATGATTTATTTTTTGCCAGAAAAACTATAGATGTTGTAACAGTTTCAGACCAATTAACTAAAAAAAAGGAAATAGATAATATTTGAGGGATGCAATATTTGTATGATATTTCATTGTTTTTACCTACTAGTGTGTGAGTTTGAGATTATGCTAAAATAGTTAAAGAAAAATCTATTTTAAGGCAAATTTTGAAAGTTTCTCAAAATATGATATGAGAAGTTTATGAACAAAAACCAGTTTCTGAGATATTAGAAACTATAGAAAAAAAAATAATGTCTTTGACTCAATTTCAAATGAATGATAGTCTTGTGCATATCAAAGATGTTTTGTCTTGAAGATATGAGGAATATTATAAAATTGCTGAAAATCCTGAATCTATTACAGAAAATGTTACATTATCGAAATATGATTTGTTGGATAAAGTAACTTGATGATTTAAGCCTGGTGAACTTATTATTTTAGCTGCAAGACCTGCTATGGGTAAAACATCATTAGTTTTAAATTTAGCTGAAAATGCTGCTACAAAATTATGAAAATCAGTTGCAATTTTTTCTTTGGAAATGGGGTCTGAACAATTAGCTGATAGAATGATAAGTATGCTTAGTTGAATTCCCATGAGACAGATAGCAAAATGAGATTTACAAGATAATGATTTTATGAAAATCGGTAATGCTATGGAAAAATTAGGGTGAGCAAATGTTTATTTGGATGATAAATGATGAGCTACAGTTCAAGAAATTAAGTCAAAATTAAGAAAAATTAAAATGGAAAAATGATGACTTGATCTAGTTATTATTGATTATTTACAACTTATGACTTGATCAAACCGTTTTGCATGAAACAGAGTTCAAGAAATTTCAGAGATTTCAAGATGATTAAAAGAGATGGCAAGAGAATTAAAAATTCCAGTAATTGCACTTTCACAACTTTCTAGGGCAGTTGAATCTCGTCCAGATAAAAGACCACAACTTGCAGATTTGAGAGAGTCTTGAGCAATTGAACAAGATGCAGATATGGTATTTATGCTTTATAGAGAGGAATACTATGATGTTGAAACAGATAGAAAGCACATAGCAGATATTTATATCAGAAAAAACAGAAACTGACCAACAGGGGAGGTGCCATTATATTTTGAAAATTCTATTATGAGATTTTCTAATTTATCACAAGAACAAATAGATGAATTGAGTGATTAAAAATAAAATTAGTTCGATTTTTAAGTCAGAGAAATATAAAGACTTACATATCAAAGATATTGATAGTATAGTTGAATTATCAAAGATAGATTTTTTTAGTATATTTGATGAAGGAAACTTAACGGATTATAAAATATTATCACAAAATAAAGTTGAGTTTGAAAGAAAAATAAAAAAACTTTTAGAATTAAAATGAAAATCTTTTGATGCATCAGATTTAATTTCTTTTTATTTTAAAGTTGTATTGTTTGAAATTTATAGACAACAAAAGTATTTTAATAAAACAAAAAATATAGAATTATTTTTTAATAATTTAGTTTGATTAAGGCAAAAAAATAAACAATTGATAAATATAGAATTATTAACTAAAAAGTCTAAAATTAATAAAGAAAAAGAATATGATTATAAATCTAATGTAGATCCTTTTAATGTATTAAAAAAAGTTTATTCTTCTTCTCCATATATAAATTATTCTAATTTTGATAAATTACCTTTATATAAACAAATTAGTAGTTTGTATGAGGAGAAAAAGACAAATAATTTAGTTTCAGATAATTTAAAATGATGATCTTGTCATAATTGGAGTATTATATATTCAAATATATTAAATCTTTTATGAATAAAATCTAGATTTATAGTTTTTTGAGTACATTCATTCTTAATTTTTTCTTATAAATGAAAATGGTATTATTTTGATACAAATCATAATGTAAAATTTTATCCACAACCATTAGAAAATTGAACAAAAATAGATATATGAGATGGAGAGTTTTGAACTGTAAAAAAGATTTATCCTAATTTTGTAGTTGAAAATAATAATTGTTTAAAGAAATCTAATAAAAATTTTAGGTCTAAAGATAGATTTGTAAATTATTTAGATAAAAAAAAGAAAAAAAATATTCTGGTAGAGTATAATTCTTTGGATGAAACTTGAAAAAAAACTTTTAAATTAGAAATTTATATTTTAAATTGAAAGTTAAATATAATTATTTCATATTTAGATAATGATGGAACTTGAATTTATAAAAAAGAAATTAAATATAAAAATTATAAAATTAGCAATTTTATATTAAGAATGAAAAAAGAAGGGATTACATTTACAACAAAAAGTATTTTATTTGAAATTTTTAAAAGAACTAAACATCTTAAATTAAAAGATGATACAATAATTTTATGAATGTTGAAAGTTATAAATCCATCTTGATTAGAAGAAATTATATTAAACAATATAGATATTAAAAAAAAGTGCTAGTTTATTGTTTAGCACTTTCTATTTTATCTTTTAATATTTCTTTATTTTCTTTAAATTTTTGATTTCTTTCTTTTATTTGTGTTTCTGTATAAAATTTAAAAGGTTGAATATAACTATTTATTCTATCATACCGTTCTTTATCAGTAAATTTGATATTTTTAATATTTTTTAATTCGTTTCTTAAAGCTTCTTCTAGTAGGAAGAAATCATCTCTTCAAAGATTATCCATGTCAGAATCTTTAATTATTTTTTCTAATATTGTGTTTGTAGGAGATCCAAGTATGGTTGCTAATATTACTTGTTTAATTATATCTATTTTATCTTCTGGTATTTTTTGTTCTTTTAACCATTTTTCTGCAATTTCTGATCATATTGGTTCATTATTATCATATTGTTTAATAAATCAAGTATCATGGAACAAAGCAGCTAATTGAATTATTTCTTGCATTTCTTCATCAAGTCATTCCATTTGTGCTAAATAACTAGCTCTTTTGTAAACTGATAATGTATGATCTAAATTGTGAAATTCGTATCATTTATTTTTTAATGGAGATAATAAATCAGAAATATATTCTTTTGCCTTTAAAACTGTATTTGATATCATATTTATATAAATAAATTTTAAATATTTATATAATTCTAATAAAATGAGATTATATTTCAACAAGATATATTTTTGAGTTTTGTGAAATATGTTATTTTAAAAAGTAAATTTTATGTAAGTCTAGAATGATAAGAAATATGTAGATAAGTTTGAATTTACTTGTTTTTTTTTTATAAACATAGTAATTTATAAATAATAATTATTAGTTTAATGAATTTATTACAATTATTTTTTATTATAAGTGGTTTTCTGTTGGTTTTGATTTGATATGATTTTTTAAAAAAAAGAAGATTAACTATATTCCAAATTTTTGTTCTTGTTTTTGCTGGTTTTGCATTGATAATTTTTACAGTTTATCCTCCTTCATTACATTATTTTTGAAAATTATTTTGAGTTTCAAGATGAGCCTATGTGCTTATATATTTAAGTATAATTTTTCTTACTTATATGTTGATAAATGTCTTAAATAAAGTGGAAATTAATAGACAAACTGATACTAAAATAATTAGACAAATGGCATTTTTAGAATTTAAATTTAGGAATGAAAATAAATAAAGAGAATATACTTTTTCTTATTAGAGCATATAATGAATGAGAACATTTGCTAAACACTATAGATGTTTTAAAACAAGAATGATTTAATAAAATTTTGGTAGTGGATGATAGTTCTACAGATGGGACAGATGAAAAATTAGAAAAAAGAGATGATATATTTTATCTAAAACATTCTATAAATAGATGAGCAGGAGCTGCCTTGGAGACAGGTTTTGAGTTTGTAAGAAGATATTATAAAAAATATAAATTTAATTATGTAATTACTTTTGATCCCGATGGGCAACATGATATTAATGATGTTTCAAATTTTATAATTGAATTTGAGAAAGATAAAAATTTGCAAGTAATTATTTGATCAAGATTTATTGGTGGATCTAGTGAAAATATGCCAGTTCATAGAAAAATAATATTGTTTTTAGCAAAAATTTTTACTTTATTTATTTCTCAAATAATAGTTTCAGATCCTCATAATGGTTATAGGATGCTTACTGTTTCTGCTATAAAACAAATATATTTAACTCTTGATTGATTTGAATATTCATCTGAATTAATAGATAAAATTTCTAGTAATAAATTAAAATTTA
>JALUXR010000010.1 GCA_027013285.1 Candidatus Altimarinota bacterium
TTTTGTATATTATTTGTTTGTTTTGTTGTAGACACTTTTTCATTATGAAAACTTACTTCTCATCATTGCAAAACTAAAGCACAATTTGCATAAGTGCTAGAAGTATCATAACAAATAGATTTTTTATTTACTATCCTTAAATTAGCTAAATTAATAGGATTATCGATACTTAAGGAATTCACTCTTTTAGCATCAAAAACATTATAATAATAAACTTGCTGCTTAGGAATTAACACACTTAACAAACTATTATCTTCAGTATTTTTGAATAAATCAAAGCTAAGTTCCAATTTAATATTATCTAAAGAAAAAGGAATATAAAGTCCATTAAAAATAATTTCATACCCATCATCTACTTTTTGAATATATCAAATATTTTGATTAGAAGAATCAGTAAGTTTATTCTGTTCAGGTGAAAAACTTATTTTTTTATCATTTCAATTTATTGATAAAATAAAATTATCAGCAGGAAGTGCCTGATTTGTTTTTAATTTAAATGTTAATCTTGAAATATAAATAGGATATTTTGTATTTTTTATATAAAAATCTATTTTTTGAGATAAACTATCTTTTGAAAAATTTACAAGTTTTGATATGTTATTTGAAATAAATCAAATAGATTTCTGGTCCACAATAGTTCATCATAACGAACTTCTTAATTTATAAATATTTGACTTATTATCTTGAACAACAACTTGCAAACTATCTGTAGTTCTATCAGATGGAATAACAAAAGTTAAATAAGAATAATCACAATCTTTTGGATAAAGAGTTTGACCTCCAAAAATAATTTGGTCTTCACTACATTTATCCGAAAATCACACTCATTTAATCGTAGCTTTTTCTCCTCATTCTCAACCTTTTAAGTATAAAACATTTTGAATCAAAGGATTTCAATAATATGTATTATTTCATCATATTACAAATGATCATCCATTAGAAGTTCAATTTTTATTTGATAAACTTACATTTACTTTTGTTCAAATTGATGCAGTATCTGTAAGAGTTCATTTTAATCAATATATTTTTTTTAAATAATTTGGAGACAAAAAAAATTTTAATCACATATCTCCTGTTGTTCCATCTGAATCTAAATAATTTCAATTTATATGAAAATTATGTCATGGATTAAAATCATTATCTGATGTAATATATGTAATTTCTGGAGTATATTCTTGAGTATAATCAAAATTATAAATAGGAGATTCTACACAATTTTCGAATATTAATTGAATAGTTCATTTTTTTATTAAACCGTCTGTATAAATAGTAATTAAATTACCAAAAGTATCCGATTTTATTTCAGTTCCATTTAAGAAAACTTTAAATTTTTTGTTTGCTTGAGTTATATAAAATTGTATTTTACACTTTCAATTTTCACAAATAGGTTGTTTTATTTCTGTTATTCTAGGTAAATTTGTATCATAATAAAAATAATTATTACTTTTTATATTTCATATGTTTACTTGAAAATATCAAGGTTGAATATAATAAGAACAAGAAAAATCATCATTTGTTTTTGTAATTTTAGGATACTCAACATCTATGTAATCCAAGCCAGTATTTAACACGGTTAGATTTTTTCATGCATAAGAAACAGATAATCATCATAAGCTGTAATCAAATTTTCATAAAATTCTAAAATAAGATTTTTTTGTATCTACTACAGGATTTACTTTTGTAATATCGGGGTATAAAACAGAAGTAAAAGATATATCATTAGAATTAAATCAATTTCTTAAAACTTGTAATTTAGCATTTAATAAATTTTGATTTGGTAAGGTAAATTTTATTTGGTTTGGATTCATAACATAAACTTTACCAGGATATTCTTTTCAATTTAATAATAATTGAATATCATCACTATCTTTTAACCTAAAATTATTTCAATATAAAAACACAGTAGAACCAGGTTTAATTCTCTTTTTATCTTGTGAAATCAAATACGAAAGTTTTGGTGATTTATAGATATTAAAATTTAACCAATTTGAATTTAAATCATTACAATCCAAGTATCAACCTACTATATTTGTATCAAAATGATTTGGAATTTTTGCATAACCATAATTTCATCTAATACTAATTCATAATTTTTGATTATTAGACAAAATTAAAGAACATTTTCCAGTTAAATATCATCAAATTTCTACTTCTTTTCCTCAAGTTAAATTAGTGAGATTAATATATTTAAAAGTTGTATATCTTATTGGTAAAACTTTTATTTTTTCAGGTCAATTAAGTCATTTTTCATTATAAGTCATAACAATTTTATTGTTTAATTCTGTAATATCTTGTTTCATCGGAAAAGAAAAAACAAAAGTTCAATCCTGAAAGTCAGATTTTACAATATTCATCTGCATCCCTCCGATCTTCAGCTTCAAGGTGTTTGGCATCATATTCATATCTTTCAGCTTCTTCAAAGTAAGAGAAACTTTTCCAGCAGATCCCATAAATCCGTCAGATTTTATTTCAAAATCTTTATTTGAAAAAGCAAAAACAGACGAAAAGAATAATATTCAAACAATTAACAATAATATTTTTTTCATTTTTATAAGTTATTTAATAAAATTAAAATAAACTCTAGCAAAATCTATAAGTGCATCAACATACTTAATCTTCATTTCAAAACTATCCGAACTAAACATCACCATTTTCAAATAATCAGCATACATTTGTTTCAAATATCATAATTTAACTTTATTATTTTTGTAGACCTGAACTTGTTTTAAAATATAGTTTCCTAACAAAGGATTTAATTTTTTCATTTTTTCTAAACTCAACTTCTGTGCTATCTTCTCCTGTTTTGTGAGAACTTTTTTGTTTTGTGCCTTCGATTCTGTTTTAATATTTTGAGCCTCTGTTTTTTTAGAAATTGGTTTGTTTAAATTTGATTTTTTAGCAACTTGTTGATTTTTTCAGCTTAAATTATTGTCTACTGAAGTTTGTCTAACTTGTCTAGTTGTAAAAGTTAAATTTGATTTTAATCAATCACAATCTAAATAAACTTTAAGTAAATTACTATTTCAAGTGTAAATACTTTGATTTCAAGAAATAGTTAAAGTATTTCAAGATAATATCTGTAATTTACATCAAGTAGCTGGGATATTTCAATTTATAATCAACTTATCTCAAGTAATTTTTATATATTTTAAATATGGAAAAGTCATAGACAACGGATAATCTTTTACAATAGTATAATTATCACGATATACCTTAAATTTCATAGCTAAATTAGTTGGAGTCAAAGCTACCATATTAGGAACTACAAAAGTATATTTACCAGCATTTGGATCAGATCTAAAATCTAAGAATCTAATTCATCATACATAAAAGTCCAGTTTATCAATATGATAATTAAATCAGCTTGTTTGAACAAATACTTTTGCATATCAAGTAAAATAAGTTTCAGAATTTAAAGTAAAATGTTGTGTAGAATAAGCAAAACTAAAACCTATTCAAAAAAGACAAAATAATAAAAACAATATTTTTTTCATAACATAAAAAATAACAAAATAAACATCCTTAATAATAAAAAAACAGCTGTAAAATACAACTGCTCTATAAATTTTAAATTGACTTTACTCAAAATATTGTTGTAAATACAAAGCTAAAACACCTGATCTATACCGATATTTTGGATAATAAACAAAAACTCTTTTATATTTGGTTAATTCCAAGGAATTTAACATTTTCTTTGTTTTAGGAAAAGATAATAAATTCCCTGAAAAGCTCATAAGTTTAGTCCAATCAAAACTTTCTATATTCACACCAGTAGCTGTCTTATAAAATTTATCTAATTTCATTGTTCCAAGATCTGATGAATACAACACCAAATCTCCTGTTTTATACTTTATTTTTTTCAAATCATAGGCAACTAAATATTTTCAAGTTCCAATATAACCTCAAGTAAATAAATTTTTAGGAATTAATTTTTTTGAAATAATATTATAAAATTTATGAGTATAATTCAATTTTGATTTTATAACAGCATTTTCCAATAAACTTACATTTTTTTTATGATAGATAGTTCTTAACACATACACTACCAAACCTGCTTGAGCTCCATCATTTTCATCATAGTAATAGACATTTACTCAACTCCATAAATCAGAATAAGTGCTATTAAACAAAGAAACATCTACTTGTGGAAGAAAAAAATTCATAGGATCAAAATAATATGAACCAGACAGTAATTTAGGTCATTGATGAGAATAAGCATTTGAAGAAGATAATCATACCATAATTCCCTCATTAGCTCAAGTAGAAAAGTTATTCAAAATAGCATGTTTTCATTGAATATTTGTTGTTTTTGTATCTTTTTTATTGTGTAGAGCATTACAACCAGCTAACAATAAAAACAAAGTTAATAATACAAGTTTTTTCATTTTTTATTTTTTAAAATTTAAACTATCTTTGTCCCCG
>JALUXR010000011.1 GCA_027013285.1 Candidatus Altimarinota bacterium
AAAAAATAGACAGGATTTAGAAAAAAAATATAAAAGAAATTACTAAATTTAAAAAATAAAAATAAAAAAAAATGAATACAAAACAAAGATGACTTTATATTGCTTTTTTTTGGAAATATGTTTCAGCTGAACAGTTAGAGGATATGCTAGAGCTGTCTATAGAAAGTATAGCAGATTATATTTTAACTATGTGAGAAGAATTTTATTTATCATATAATGTTGTAAATTCAAGTAAAATAAATAAAATTCTATCAACTTTACATACTGTAAAATAAAAGAAAATGCCTACACCTACTACAAATTCTAATATGTGAATTAATTGTTCTTCTAAACAATTAACAGATGGGACATGTTCAATGAATGTTTATAAAACATTATGAATTAAACAAACTGAACATAATACAGATTTGAAAAGTTTTTCTCAAGATGCTTTTTCTTGAGCTACTATGTTTATAGGTTTTGTAGTTTTTGTGACTATTACTTATTCGTGATTTCTTATGATTACAGGTTGAGCTGATGAAAAACAGTTTGAAAATTGAAAAAAATGACTTATTTATTCTATCATTGGTTTGTTGCTTGTAGGTGGTGCTTATGGAATTATAAGATTTATACAACTTATTGCACAAGGATAGCTTTATTTTAAAAAATATATAATGTGAAAAATACTTGATATAATACCTATTTTTAGAAAATATTTTATAGTAATATTTACTTTGTCATTTTATATGCTTAGTGTTTATTACTTTTTTTTTGATGCTAAGATATTATTAGCTTTTTTGTTTGCAATATTTTTTTTTCTTTTTGCACATTTTTTTTTGATTGAGTTAAAAAAAATAGATATTACAAATTTATTATTAATTGTTGTAGTAGGCACTTTGTTTGAATTGTTTTTAGTTTGATTTAACAATTTTTTTTATGTTATATGAGTCTTATTGTTTAATATTTCTATTTTTTTTCTCTTTTGGGATATTTATGAAGAGATTTATAATAGAATCCAAATAAGTTCATATAAAGTATTTACTATGTGAATAAAAATGTATTCACTTATTTTGTCTTTAGTTTTTGCAGTAAGTTTTTTAGGAACTTATAGGACATTTAATTTAACTTGTGATGATATTTATTCTTGAATAAAAAAAGTATCAAATTATGCTTTACAAAATTTTTGATTAAAGATTCCAGAAGTAAAAAACACAAAATTGTCTGATGTTGTTCAGCATATTGATACTAATCAAATTGTATTAACTTGAAATGATAATATCAAATTGTCTTCAGCTTTGAGTATTTCATTTTGGAAAAATGCTATAATAAACCAGATTTTAGATAATAAAAAAATATTGGATAAAAATATATGTTCTATCATTGTTTGACAAATTAAGGAGAAATATGATAAGCCTTGATTTCAGTTTGCAGTTCTGTTTCTTATGTTTTTATTGTTTTATCCTTTTATAAGATTGATTTTGTATATTTTAGCAATACTGAATTTAATTACATTTAAAATATTGAATTTACTGAAAATATATAAATTTAAAAAAGAAGTAGAAGATGTTGAAATTATAGAATAGTGTAAAGCTATTCTTTTTTTGTTAAAATTTGACAGAATTTTAAATAAAATTATTATATTAGTATGATTTATTTAATAAAAACAAAAAAATGGTGAAAAACACACATGAGTCAATGAAATCTTGATTAACACAAATTGAATCTAAATTAGCTTATAATGATTCTAAAATTAAAGAACTTAGAAATTTTTTAGAGTTTAATTTAAAAGCTAAATGAAAGAATGTAAAGTCTTTACAAACAAATTTAAATAAATTATTAGAAAAAAAATGATATGCACCTATTACGGCTGATTGAAAAGCTGGATGACAAACTTTTGAAGCTATTAGAATTTTTGAAAATGAATATATGTGAAAAAATATAAAAGATGTTAAATCTTTGAAAAATACAGATCTTGGAAATGTTATTAATTTAGATGCAGAAAGTATATTGAAAAAAGAACAATCTAGAAAAAATGATATAATAAAAAGACATTATGATAAAATAAGTAAAAGTGCTCCACAACATGAACTTAAAAAAGCACAAAAAGAATTAGAAAAAGTAGATCAAGCTAAACAAAAAGAAACTAAAAAAGTTGTCAAAGCTACAAAAGAAAGTTTGAAAAAACATGAAAAAACAATTTTAAATAATCAATTATTAGAAACTATCTCTGTTAAAAACGGAAAAGGAGATTTAGTTCCTGTTAAATTTGCAAAGTGATTTAAAGATAAATTTGATATTGTTTCTAAAAAAAATGATTTGGAGTTTAAATCAAAAGATGATTTGATTCCTTTTAATTTTGATGTGAATGTAGATGCAAATCCTAAAGAAGATAATCATTGAAATGATATTACAGATATATTAGGTAATACTGAATATACATATAATTTTTCATTGAAATTACAGAATACAAAATGAATTAATTTTTATGAGAAAAAAGCTAATTGAACAGATGATATGAATCAAGTTTATTATTCTTTTAAAAAAAATGGAAAAGTTTATTTGTGAGTAGTTTGATTTAAGTTTGATTCAGATAATTGAAGTATTACAGATTTTAGAACTACTGTAAAAGAAGTAGAAGATAAAACGACTCCATTAACAGAAAAAGAGTTAAGTAATTATGAATCAAGTGTTTATTATAGTTGATTTCTTGATTTTTCAGGATGATATACAGTAGAAAATGGAACAATTGTAAATAATATAAATCATATGGATGTAGGAACAGACGAAAAAACTTATAAACAATTAAAAAAGGAATATTCTAATGAAACAGCTTTGAAATGAGCATTGCAACTTATTTGAGCTGAAATAGCTACAGATCCTAGTTTAAGAAATAAATTTCCAATTTGATGAATTGATAAAGAATGAGTTTGAACTTGAGATATTTTGTGAGCTGTAATAACTAAAAAATGATTAGAAAATTCTTGATTAATTGCTAAGTTAGCAATATTTTATGATTTGATAAATAAATGAACTTTGACAAATGCGGAAGTTGAGATTGTTTCAAAAGATATGTCTAAATATCCAAATTTAGATAAGTTTACAATAAAAGAAAAAATTAAATGGTTAGCCGACCAAAATGATAGTTGAAAAATTTGAGATATGACAGATACAATTATTTGAGAAAAAACTATTTTTGATCTTATGAATCAACTTCATAAAGATCAAGCTAAACAAAAAATTAATGAAATATTAACTTTAGCTGGTTGTCCTAAAAGTTTAAGAGGAACATATTTTGAAAAACCTTATTTTTATAGATGACTTGAAAGATTGAACTTATCGCCTGTTTGATTGAAAAAATATTTATCTTGAAAAATGACTTTAGCAGAAGTTGAAAAATATAGTATCGAATTACAAGAAAAATCTAAACATGATATACTTTTGTATTTGTTTTGATCAGAAGAAAAAGTGCAAGAATTTGAAAAAAAAGTAGATTGAAAATATAATGAATTAAAGAAAGAATTACAAAAAAGATTACCTGAAAAATATAAGAATGATCCTAGTATTTTTGAAAGATTAAAAAATTGAATAGAATATACTGGTATTTCAGCAGCTTATATTGATCATACTCGTAAGCAAGATACCCTTTGATGAGCTGTAAATTTTTCTACAGATTGGTGAATTATAGATAATATATCTTTGTGAGTTATTTCGAAAGATTGACATATAATTCCTTGACTTGCAGTTTCTAAATCTTTTATTACAAAATTTAATGATAATAGAAGTAGTGCAGGTATTGGATGAATGTTAGTAGATTGAGTAATTCCATTGTTAAGTTTATCAGCATCACATGATTTTAATGCTGCATGATTAGAAAAATGGGATAGTTCTTCTAGAAAAATAGTTTGAACTATATGAACTGCATTTCCTGTGCTATTTGGAAGTTTATGATATAATTTTGGTAGAGCAGGGCAAATAGACTATAAAGAAGCAAAATTAAATAGAGTATTAGATGAGATGGTTTCTAAATTAGAAAAATGAGAAAAATTAAATGAAAAAGATTATTCTGATAAATATGAAAAAGAATTAGTAAGATCTTTGAATTCTATTACTAAAATTTCAAAATTAGATCAATTAACAGCAACACAAAGAAAAGAAGTTTATAAAACTATAGAATCTTGAATAAAACAAAATTTTAGTCGTTTGTTGTGAGAGGAAGATAAATGAACTAGATTATCAGAAATAGGTTTGATTTGGGCAATAATTCCATTGGTTTATGCAAAGATGGAAAGTATAAAAGTAAATTATTCTTTAGATAAAAAAGCTTCAAATCAATTACCAAATTCATTTGATGATATCAAAAAGAATTGAAGATTAGAAAGTATTCAAAA
>JALUXR010000012.1 GCA_027013285.1 Candidatus Altimarinota bacterium
AAACTTATTCTTACAGATATTTCGGCAGAGGCTTTGGAAGTGGCAAAAGAAAATTCAAAAAAATATTTTCAAAAATTTAATAAAATAGATTTTATTGTAAGTGATTTACTTACAGATGTTCCAAAAGATATTTTTGATAAAAAAGTTTTGTTGGTTGCAAATTTACCTTATATTCCGGATGAGGTTTTTGAAGAAAATGCTGAAAGTTCTACTAAAAAGTATGAACCATCTTTGGCATTTTTGTGATGAGAAGATTGATTAGATTTATATAGAAAAATGTTTGATCAAATACTGGAAATATCTCCTAAAAATATAGTTATGTTTCTTGAAATGATGGATACTCAGATAGAAATTTTAGAAAAAAAATATCCAACTTTTCAATTTGAAGTAGTTGAATATTTTAATTTTTGAATAAGGATAGTGAAAGTAATATAAATTACTGATTATATAAATCTAATAATTCTTGTACAATTTGTTTATGATTGAATCATCTTCAAGTTAATGCTTCGTACAATTTTCAATTACAATCAACTTTATTTAAAAGTTCATTCAATGATGGTTCATCCTTTTTCTGCTCTATTGTTTCATTTTTTATCATTTTGTTTTTGTTTTAGTATACAAATAAATGTGTTTATATTATAAAAGTAAAAAAATATTTGTCAAGTTTTAGATCCAACTTTTAAATTTGAAGTAGTTGAATATTTTAATTTTTGAATAAGGATAGTGAAAGTTTATCCTACATAATCAATTACTTTATTTTCTCTTATACTCATAACTTTTATTATACCAGGGTAGTCTAAGTTTTCTTTTATCTTATTTTTTATTGTTTTATTTAATTTTTGAACATCAAAATCTGAAACTATATTTTCATCTACAAATGCCCATATTTCTCTACCAGCTTGCATAATATATGCTTTTTTAACTCATTCTACATTTAAGACAAGATTTTCTAATTCTTTTATTCTTTCTATATATCTGTCTGTAGAATTATTTCTTACTCATTCTCTACCAGCTGAAATAGCATCAGCCGCAGTTACTATCCAAGATATTGGGTGAATTTGTGGAACTTCGAAGTGATGTGATTCTGCAGCATTTACAACTATATCTGAGAAATTATGTTGTCTAAGTATATCTGCTCATACTCTTGGATGAGATTCTCAAGAATTTACATCTATTTTTCCAATATCATGTAATAAACCTGCTTTTTTTGCTAATAATGTATCATATCATAGTTCTGCAGCAAGAAGTTCAGAAATTTTAGCAACTTCCTTACTATGAGATAATAAATTTTGTCAGTATGAATATCTAAGTTCAAATCTACCAATATATTCTAATATCTTATTATCCATCATAGGAATTCATAATTCAAGTAATGTTTCTTTACCAATATCTTGTAATATTTCTGGTAACAATATTTCTGTTTCTTTAAAATATTTTTCGATATATACTGGATTTATTCTTCCATCTTTTATTAATTTTTCTAATGTAATTTTTGCAATGAATCTTTTTTCTGGCTCAAAACTACTTATTTTTACAATTCAAGGAGTATCATCCATAGATAAATTTACTCAAGTTAACTGTTCAAAAAATTGAATATTTCTTCATTCTCTTCAAATAATTCTTCATTTATAATCTTCTGATGGTAACTCAACACTTTCAACTAAGAAATTATTACTTTTTTCTACAGCAACACGATAAATAGTCTTAGCTATAATTGAATTAGCTTCTTTTTTAGCATTATCTGTAGTATCTTTTTTAATTTTTTCTACAATATTAAATAAATCTTGAGAATACTCTTTTTCAGTTTTATCAAAAATAATGTTTTTTGCATCTTGTTCTGATAATTTTCAAATTTCAAACACTTTATTTTCAACTTCTTTTTCTTTATTGTTCAGATATTGTTTTTTATCTATAAGCTCTTCTTCTTTTTTAAGAAGATTTGATTGTTTCTCTTCTAATTGTTTTATTATTCATAAAGATTGTTTTTCTGCTCTTTCTATAATTTTTTCACCTTCTTCTTCTGCTTTTTTTGTAGTATTTTTAAAAACTTCTTCTGCTTTATTGTTTGCTTTTTCAATAATATTTAAAGCTTTTTCATTACTTTCTTTGATTTGTGATTGGATATCTTTTCATTTTTTCTCTAAAATACGGTCATATATTAGTTTTCATAACAATCATCATAATACTATAGATAATATTATAAGTATTATTACTAGTCATATTCAAAAACTTCAACTTAAATTGTTCATAATTAAAAAATTATTACATTATAAAATAATATAACTTTTACTAGAAAATATTTTTTACTTTTTAGCTATAATTTTTGTTCATTTAAATTTATTACTTCAGATATTATCAATACTATTTATCTTTGTTACAAAAATATCTAATCATTCATCTTTTGCTAAAGCAATAGCACTTTGATCTAAGATTCTTAATCATTTTTCTAATGCTTCATCTACACTTAAGCTATTATATCTTTTTGCATCTTTAAATTTTGATGGGTCTTTATCATAAACTCAATCTACTTTTGTTCATTTAACCATAAAATCACAATTTAATTCTAATGCTCTTAAAACAGCAGCTGAATCAGTTGTAAAATATGGATTTCAAGTTCAGGCAACACATATAACAACTCTTTGTCTATCTAAATGTTTTATAGCTCTTCTTCTAATAAAAGTTTCTGCAACTCTTGGGATTTCCAAAGCTGACATAATTCTAACTTCATTTCAATTTTTTTCTATAGCATCTCCTAATGCCATACCATTCATAATAGTTGCTAACATTCACATATAATCTGCAGTTCATCTATCTATTCATTTTGCAGCTCAAGCAACTCATCTAAAAATATTTCATCATCATATTACAATAACTATTTGAATATTTGCATATTTACTTAAATAAACAACTTTTTTAGCTAGAGTGTCTAAAAAATTAGTATCTATACCATATCATTGTTTATCAGCTAATGCTTCTCCAGATAACTTAAGTAATATTCTTTTAGGTTTATTCATTATATTTTATTTGCTAATAAAAACTATAATTAGCTTGTGAAATATACATAAATATTATTTAAAATCAATTTGTTTTTGAAATCATTTTAAAAATATATATAACAATTTAGTAAATTTTAAACTTTAATTAAGTTATTATTAAATGAAATATTTTATATGATTATTATTTATATTATCTATAATTTTAAATTATTTTTATCATAGTATAGTTTTAAATAATGATACTTTTAAAAAGAAATATAATATAAGTGTTGATGTTAAAGATGATTATAGACACTTTTTTTTCTTACAAGATCATGATCCTATTTTTGTTTTTAAGAATCAGATTTTAGATAAGTATACAAAATATAGTTTTGAAAATAAAAAACCTTGATTAGTTTATCCAAACCAGCAAACTATAGTAGATTTGGATTATATCGAGAATATTCAATATTCTGCATCCTATATAAATAGTTATGAGGCTAAGTTTCTTTATAATGATTTTAATTATATTACAAATTTATCTCCTTATTTTTTAGCTGTTTATAATCTATGAGAACTTATTTTACCTGCATGAAAGACTTATAAGGATTTTAGATTTAAACAAAAAATAAAAACTTGGAAAAATACAGTTAAATTATGAGAAAAATGAGTATATTTTAATTGTAATGAAAATAAAATAAAAAATATCTTATCATTATCTGATAAAGAGTATTTAAAAATAGCTTATTCAAAAACTTGAGTTTTTTATGAAAAAAATTCAAACCCTTGTCCAGATATTGATTTACCATCTACTTTATGATTTAATTATTTTTATTATCTTAAAGATTTAAAGAATACAATTAAATATTATAAAATTGCTTGATTTCAAAAAAGTGCTTTACCTTGAATTATTTGAATGGTTGCAGTTGCAAATTGATTATTGTGAGAGCATGAAAAAACAATTTATTTATTATTAGAAAAAGTGAGTTGATTGTATGATAGATTAAAAGAAAAAAATATTTCGGATAAAAAAGCTAAAATAATAAAAAGGACAATTCAAAATTCTATAAAGAGAGCAGAGGAAGAATTGAATTTATACATTATTTCTCAAACTGATAAGAAGAATCCTAATTGTGATAAAGATTATAATTGTTTAGAAAAAAAATGATTTATAAAAAAAGAAATCGATACATTAATTAATGAATGTAAAAAAGATAAAGATTTAATACATATAAAAACTGTTCAAGATTTATTTTCAAAAAATATAAAAAAAACTATGTCAGATAGTAAGTGTTTTCTTTTAAGTGTTTGATTACAAAGTTGATTAATTAATAGAAATTGAAAACTAAAATCTGCATTATTGAAGTGATGAACTTATTATTATGATACAGATAGACAATGATGGTGGGTTCATATACTTGAAAAATAATTTAATTAAATAATATAAAAATATATGCAATTAAAAAAAATAGACGATAAACAAATATGGAATGATTTTATAGAAAATAATAATTTTGAGTTTTATAGTTTTTTATCATCTTATGAATGGTGAGAGTTTAAAGAAAGTTTTTGATTTCCAGTTTTAAGATATGGAATTTATGAAAATAACAAATTAATTTGAATTATACCTTTGATTAAAACTATTGCAAAAAGATGAAGTTATTTGTTTGTTCCTCATACTCCGTTGATTATATGAGATTATTTTGAAATTTTATGAAAAATAAAAAATCAATTGATACAAATAGCAAAAGATGAAAAAGTAAGTTTTATAAGATTTAATTCTCCAGTGCAAAATACTTTTGAAAATTATCAAAACTTTAAAAAATTATGATTTCGTCTTGCTCCAATTCATGAACATGCTGAAGATACACATTTATTGGATTTAACAAAATCAGAAGAAGAATTATTTAAACAAATTAAGAAAAAAGATAGATATTATGTAAATAGAGCAGAAAAAGAGTGAGTCCAAATTAGGATAGATAATAAAATAGATCATATTGAAACTTTAATTAAAATGCATCAAGAACATAGTAAAAAAGTTGGTTATCATGCATTTTCAGAAAAATATATCAAAAATTTATACAAATATTTTCCAGAAAATATAAAAACTATATCTGCTTCTTACAATTGACAGATAGAATCTATACTTATGACTATAAAATTTTGAGAAACTTGTGTTTATTATGTAGCTGCTTCTGATATAAAAAGTAAAAAATTTTCACCAAATTATATTTGTCAGTGGGAAGCTATTAAACAAGCAAAAAAAGATGGTGCAAAAGTATATAATTTCTGGTGAGTTGCTCCAGATGATAACCCAAAACACCCTATTCAGTGAGTTACTTCTTTTAAGAGAAAATGGGGAGGTTATGATTATTTCTTGGTTCATGCACAAGACTTAGTAGTAAGTCCAAAATATTGGCTAACTTGGTTATTTGAAACTTGAAGAAGAATAAAAAGAGGTTATTATTATGTTATCCCGAAAAAATAAATTTACATTAAACCATTAACTTATGCTATATTTGGCTATTGGAATACTAATTATATCAATATTTTTTACTGCTAAGTTTTGGCTTTGGCTTTATCGTAATGCTTTTTGAATTCAAATAAATAAGAAAATAATTTTTATAACATTATTTGTTGGTTGAATAGCAGCTTGAAGTATTTTGTTGTTTCCTAAAATAGCTGAATATTTTCATTTTTTATCTTTTACGAATAATGATTACAATTATAAAGTTTTGTTTACTTTTATGTTTTATGTAAACATACTTATTTTGATTTTAAATCTAATTTTGAGGAAATTTTCTTTTCAACAATTATTTAATTTAGTATCTTTTGATATATTTTTTGTAATTTTGTATTTTATATTATGAAAATTTAATTTAGGTATAGAAATTCAAAGTATAGTTTATTACTATCTTTTCGTAGCTTACGGTGAGGAATTTATAAAAAGTCAGTTAGCATTTTCTATAAATAATAAAATAGGTGAGTTGAAGTCAGATTTGCTTTTATATCATATTTTGGTTGCTATTGGTTTTGCATTTTGGGAAAATATAGTTTATCTTACTTGATGAATTACTTGAACAACATTTTTAACTGTATTGGCTTGATGAATTTGAATAGTTATTATGAGATGAGTTTTAGGATTTTGAGCTCATACTTTCTATTCAAGTATGGTTTGAATGTGAAATATTTTATGAAGTTTTCTAATTTTTGTATGAATTTTGTTTGCTATGTGAATTCATTATGCTTATGATATGAG
This sequence comes from Candidatus Altimarinota bacterium, assembly GCA_027013285.1. Classification (GTDB taxonomy): domain Bacteria; phylum Patescibacteriota; class Gracilibacteria; order Absconditabacterales; family Absconditicoccaceae; genus S009-33. The sequence continues at coordinate 6,235 of JALUXR010000012.1, forward strand.
TTTATACTTTGATTACAAAATAGTTATTCCTATTTTTGTAGTTGTTATGTATGCTTGGATAAGTTATATTTTTTATAAACTTGATAGAATTTATGTAGATTTATAGATAATGATTAGTAAAATATAAGAGTCTTAAAAAAAATAATTTATTATTTAAAATAAAATATGTTAAAATATATATTTACTGGAACTTGAAGAGAATTAACTAGATTTATAAAACCTTTGTTTTATAGATGATTTGTAAATAAAGTTATTAGGCAAAATTATATTGCTGTTTATACTTTGGAAAATAAAAAACTTATAAAAACTAACTGAATATGAGTTATCTTCGATACAGATAAAAAGTTAGAGTTAGAAGAAATTTTAAATAAAAATAATAACTTTCAAATATGGGAAAAATAAACTTTTTGTATGAAACTAAAAAATGAGAATATTTAGTTTGAAATTTAGAAAATTGAAAATTAAAAGATAAAAAATACTATTTTTGAAAATTGATAAATCTAGATTATGCTGATGAAATTAACCTTTATTTATTGGATACAAAATTTAATTATTATTCTAAAAGTTTTATTTCAAATGATAAAAAAATAACTTTACAAGATATAGAATTAAATCTTAAAAAAATTAACTTATGAAAAGATAGATTTATCGGGTATACTATTAGTAATATTAAAATAAATTGAGAAAAAAGTGATATTTTGTTATGAAAATTTTGAGAGATAACTTACACTATTTGAATTTATACTTTGGATAGTCTGAACTATAATAACATATTGAAAGATTTTTGAAAAAATATGAAATTAAACATATTTCCTACTTCTTTTTGGACTGTAAAATCTTTATGAAATGAAATATGAAATTGAAACTTATTATATTTATGAGAGAATAAAATAGAAATTATTGTTATAGATAATTGATTTTATAAATATATTGAAGTTTTAGATATTTGATTACTACAATTAAAAAATAATATTTTTGAAGTTTTTTGAAAACAAATAAATAGTTTAGAATGATTGTCTGATTTTCATAAAAAGATTTATTTTAAAAATATAGATATTTTTTTAGAGCCAATTATTTTGTTTTTAAAAGATAATATTATAAATGATAAAATTCTTGTTATATGAGATTTTACAAGTTTGCCAGAGTTTATCCAAATATTATGAAATAAATTGAAAACAAATACTATTCCAGTTAGAATTTGAAAAAAAGAATTTAAAACAGTAGAAAAGGCAGATATTTATAGTATTTTGAAAAATAATAAATAATTTTTAGTAGCACCTAGATAAAAAAAGTGATATTTCTCTTGATTTTTTTTAAATAAAAATTATTATAGCACACAACATAGTAATATGCTATGAAAATAAAAATTTATATATTAATTAAATAAAACATGTGAAGAATAATTTGAATAGATTTGGGTACTACAAATAGTGCATTTGCATATACTTTGAATGATAAGCCAGAAATTATACCAAATGCTGAAGGTGAAAGAACAACTCCGTCAGTAGTTTACATAAAAGGTGATGAAGTAGTTGTTTGAACAATTGCAAAAAGAAAAGCAGTTCTAAATCCTAAAAATACAATTTATGAAGTAAAAAGATTTATAGGTAGAAAATATGATGAAGCAAAAGAAGATGCTGAGAGAGTTCCATATGATGTAGAAAAATGATCAGATGGGGGGGTAGTTATTAAAATTGATTCTAAAGAATATAAACCAGAACAAATTTCAGCTATGATATTACAAAAAATTAAAAAAGATGCTGAAGCTTTCTTATGAGAAACTGTAGATAAAGCAGTAATTACTGTTCCTGCACATTTCAATGATAGTGAAAGACAAGCTACTAAATCAGCTTGAGAAATTGCTTGATTGAAAGTAGAAAGAATTATAAATGAGCCAACTGCTGCTGCATTAGCTTATGGTCTAGGTAAAGGACAAAAGAAAGATGAAACAGTTGCTGTTTATGATTTTGGTTGAGGTACTTTTGATGTAACAATTCTTTCTATTGGAGAAGAAGGTACTTTCCAAGTGTTAGCAACTGCTTGAGATACTCATTTATGAGGTGCTGATATAGATAATATTTTGATAGAATATTTATTAAAATCTATAAAAGATAAGGAATGAATAGACTTATCGACAAATCCTACTGCTATGGCAAGATTAAAAGAAGAAGCTGAAAAAGCTAAAAAACAACTTTCTTCTGCTGAAGCTGTAGATATTAGTATTCCATATTTATCAGTAAGAGAAGATGGACAACCAATAAATTTGGAAGAACACTTATCAAGAGCTCAATTTGATTCTATGATAGATTATGTAGTAGAAAAAACAGTTCCTCCTATGAGACAAGCTATAAAAGATGCTGGAGTAGAATTGAGTGAAATAGATGAAATTATCTTAGTTTGAGGTTCTACAAGAATTCCTTTAGTTAAAAAGAAAATTCAAGCAGTATTTGGTAAAGACCCAAAAGCTACTGTAAACCCTGATGAAGCAGTTGCAGATGGTGCTGCTGTTCAAGGTAGTATTATTTGATGAGATTCTCAAGATATAGTTTTACTTGATGTTACTCCTTTAAGTTTGTGAGTAGAAGTTGAATGAGGTATGATAGATGTAGTTGTTCCAAGAAATACAACTATTCCATACAAAAAATCAAAAACTTATACAAATGCTGTAGATAACCAGCCTGCTGTTACAATACATGTAGTTCAAGGTGAAAGACCAATGGCTTGAGATAACAAATCTCTTGGTATGTTCAACCTTGAAGGTATTCCTCCAATGGGTAGAGGTCAAGCACAAATAGAAGTGACATTTGATATAGATGCAAATGGTATCTTAAATGTTTCAGCTAAAGAAAAAACTACTGGTAAAGAACAAAAGGTAACTATTCAAGGTGCAACTTGATTGTCAGATGAAGAAGTAGAAAAGATGAAAGCTGAAGCTGAAAAATATGCTGATGAGGATAAAAAAAGAAAAGAAGTTGTAGAAATTAAAAATCAATATGATGGTATAGCATTCCAAATGGATAAAATGGTAAATGAAAAACCAGATGCTTTCTCAGATGAAGAAAAAGCTAAAGTAAAAGAATATCTAGAAGATGCTAAAAAAGTGAGAGAAGATCAAGCTATTAGTAAAGAAGATATTCAAAAGAAAATAGAAGAAGTTCAAAAGTTTGCTCAAGAAATAGCTCAAAAATCTGCAGCTGCTCAACAATGATGAGCTACAGAACAAACTGAAGCTCCAAAAGATCCAAATAATCAAGAAGCTGAAGTAATTGATGCAGATGAAGATAAAAAAGAATGAGATAAAAAATAGAAGATATTTTATAGCCTGCTTTTGCAGGTTTTTTTGTTAAAAATAGTTTGCTTTTTAATTTAAAAAGATTATACAAGTTGCTACGAATTAATTTATCTTATAAAAAACAAAATGTCAATAGAGTATATTTATTGAGAAGAAGAGATTACAGATAGAACAATAAAAGAATTTTTATTGAATGTAAAAGAACAATTTGAAGAAATTGGTATTACAAATGAAGATAATATGAAAATAGAAAGAGAAAATAAAAAAAAGTTACAAAAAATGATAAATGATAAGTTTAAAATAAGTCATATACATCATAATTGAATAAATAAGTTGTATGCACAGATATTTAGAAATTTACAAGATATAAAGTTTTATAAAAAAGAAAATATATTAGATTTTGACATAACAAATATTAGAAAAGAAATTTTAAAATTACAAAAAAATTCTCAAAGACTTGAAAAATTTTATGATGCTAAATTATGAGAAACTGTGTTAAATATAAAAAATAATATATTTGATTATTTAGAGGATAATTTGTCACATGCTGAAAAAAAAGAAATTTTTAAGAAAATAAAACCTTATACTTGAGATATAAGTAAATTAAAACATGTGGAAATAAAACAAACTTTGGTTCAAACTATGTGAAAAATGCATATTCTTATTACTTTAGTTGTTCAAGTTAATTGAAAAAAACTTAATATTGATATTTTGAAGAATAAAAAAACTTGAAAAATTGTAGAAAACTTTATTACAAAGGCTACAGATGATTTACATGGATGAAAAAAAATATCTTGAATTAAGAGAAAACTTTATGATAACCCAGATTCTGGATTTTTCTTACATTCAGATTATAATTTAGATAAGAGTAAATTTAATTTAGAAAATTTTAAAAAACAAGAATATATAAATGATAGATGAGAAAAAACTCAAAAAATAAATTTTCCTACTAATTTGAGAGAAAAAATAAAAAAGTGAGAAAAAGATAATGAATTAAATAAATTTATCCAAATTACAAAAGAATGGAATAAAATTTTCAAGAAAAATAAAGAAGAATTAGAACAATCTAAAACAGAAGAAGAAAAAGAACAAATTATTGATATAAATGCACAAGCAATAGCAGATTTATTTGCAGATAATGCTAGTTTACAATGAACTATGGATTTTGATAATTCACATGGAATGGAATGAGTTAAATGATATTTTTTACATTTTTTGGCAACTCTTCCTACTATGAGGTTTTCAGAGATTAATAAAATTGATTTAATAGCAGATAATTTATTGTTTGCTCAATGAGATTACATATTTGAAGTAAGTGATTGAAAATGATGAAGAATAGAAAAAGATGCTAATTTTGCTTTTTATTTTGAAAAAAATATTAATACTTGAAAATGGGGTATTAAAAGATTAAATTCTACATTTTGAAAAACAGAAGATAATTTAAAAGAGGTATAAATATTTAAGTCCAGGCTTTCGATAGTCTGGATTTTTGAGTTTAAAAATGTTTATAACCTTGATTTTGATTATAAAAGGACTATATATGTGCTCATTATGATTTTTATTGTTTAATGATAAAAAAATGTCATTTATTGATATTACAAAAGAGGTTTTTACTAAGTTTAGGAATAAAAAAGTAAAACCAGAAGAAATTGAATTGAAAAATAAAGTTCCAAATGCTTTGAAAAAATCATTGAAATTAAGATGTGTAAATGCAGGAGATGATGAAGGAATTATGGCTGAATTATATTCTCTTGAGTGACCTCAGTTTAGTTTGGAATCATATAACATTTCATTTACAGCTTCACCAAAACATGCAGATGGAATATTTGTAGTTGGGGCAGTTACAAAAAATATGCAAAAAGCATTGAAAGATGCTTGGGAAGTTGTGCCAGAGCCAAAAGTGCTTATAGCTTGTGGAGATAAAGCAATAAATGGAGATGATAGATTTGAAAATTGTAAAAGTGTAAAAGAAGTTTTATGAAAAGTAGACTTAGAAATTCCGTGAAATCCTTCTTCAAAAGATATTTTTAATTATTTAGTTAATTTTATAAAATAATATGTTAATAACAATTTTATCATTATTTGGATTATTATTCTTAGCTTCATTTTTTCTAAAAATTGATAGTTTAAGAAAAGTAAAAATATTAAATCATACATTGGCTTTTGTGTTTTTGCTTATTTGAATATTTGCAATAAATAATTTGTTACACAATTCAGTGATAAATTTATTTAATTTGTTTTATATTTGAAGTTTAGAGAATTACTTTTTGCTGATTTTCGCAGTTTTGTGATTTGCTGTAAGTTTTTACAGTGATTTTTATTTTGGAGAATATCTAAAACACTGAAAAAAATTAAACTTTTATTATATTATGTTATTGCTTTTTATTGCTTCAATGCTTGGTGTAATAATTTCATCTGAAGCAATAACTTTTTTGATATTTTGGGAAATAATGAGTGTTTCTAGTTATTTCTTGGTAGTTCATGAAGCTACAAAAAAATGAATTTTAGAGGATGGTGCTTGGTACTTGATAATAACTCATATTTGAATGTTTTTTATCTTACTATCATTTATCCCTTTTATAATAAGTACTCATTCTACTTCATTTTTACAATGGTGAAGTGCTAGTTTGAGTCCAGTTCTAGCTAGTTTAGTGTTTTTTTCTGCTCTTATTTGATTCGGTTCAAAAGCTTGATTATTCCCTATTCATATTTGGTTACCAAAAGCTCATCCTATTGCTCCAACAAATGTTTCAGCACTTATGAGTTGATTTATGGTAAAACTTCCAGTTTTGATGATACTTAAATTTTTATTGGTATTTTTTCACTGACAAGTTCAATTTTCTTGGTTTGTAGTAACCTTACTTATTGCAGCTATATCATCATTTTTATGAGTGTTTTATGCAATAATTCAACATAATATCAAAAAACTGTTAGCTTATCATACAATAGAAAATATTTGAATTATATTTCTTTGAATTGCAATTAGTATTTTATGAATGTATTTAAAAAATAATTTAATAATTACTATTTGAATATTTGCAGCTTTATACCATACTTTTAATCATGCTATTTTTAAATGATTATTATTTTTAGTTGCTGGTTGAATGATAGAAAGAACAAATACTTATGAATATACAAAACTTGGATGACTTATAAAAACTTTTCCATTTTTAGCTTTAAGTTTTCTTGTTTGAAGTATAGCTATTGCTTGAGTGATACCTTTAAATGGTTTTAATTCAGAATTTTTGACTTTTATTTGATTATTTAAATCAGTTATTGTTTCAAGTTCTATTTTAACTAAATTTCTTTTGATTTTATCAGTTGTAACTTTGACTGCAACAGCTGTTTTATCTTTGATATGTTTTACAAAAGTATTTGGTATAGCATTTTTAGGAAATCAAAGAGATAAAAAATTAGAATATAAAGATATTAACTCAGTTTGAGAAAAAATTTCTTATTCTGTTTTGATGGTGGCTATAGTTTTGTTAGCAATTTTACCATGAGCTATATTTTTTGTAGTTTCAAAAATATTAAATACAAAATTTGAATGAAATTTATTTAGTTTTGGGAATTTACATTTAAATTATACTCCAATATATTTAATGTGAATATTGGCTATGTTTTTTGTGGTAAGTTATATTTTGTATAAATTGTTAGCTAAAAAAGAAAAGAAAATGCCAGTTTGGAATTGTGGATACAATTATATTGAACCAAAAACTCAATATACTAGTACTGCATTTATACAGCCACTTAGAAGAATATTTGCAAGTATTTATGGTGAAATAAAATTATCAAAAAAGAATTGAGAGAAAGAAGCAAAAATACTTTATAAGAAAGATTTATCTCATATAGAATATTCTGCAGAACAAAGTTATTTTGTTGATAACTTTTATAATAAAATATTAAAAATTATTTCTTTTATTGCTAAAAAAGTAAAATCTTTACAAAATTGAGAAATTCAAAGTTATATATTTTATATGTTTATGGTTTTAATATTGCTTATTGTGATTGTTTTATTTAATTAAATTAAAAGGATGTATTTAGTGTTTTTTATAGTTATTTTGTTTTTAATACCTTTGTTTGATGTATTTTTAAAAAATATTAAAAACATATTGAATGGTAGAAAGACTTTAAGTTGTTTTCAAACTTATTATGATTTGATTAAATTGTTTAAAAAATCTAATTTTAAATCAGAATTTACAAGTTTTGTAAGTTTTCTTGCTCCTTTGGTTATGTTGATGACAAGTTTAACTTTTTTGTTTTTAATTCCAGTTGTTTGAGAATGATTAAATATAAATATAATTGTATTATTCCATATTTTAGGTCTTGGAAGTGTGTTTTTGATGCTTTATGCTCTTGATAATGCAACTTATTTTGGGTGACTTGGTGCTGCTAGAGAAGCTTTTGTCTTAGCAATTGTAGAACCAGTAACTATTTTAGTAATTTTGTGATTTGTAGTTCTTGCTTGATGAAATATGGATTTAAATTCAATATCAAGTTTCTTACAAACTCATTCAAGTATTATAGTTAGCTTTTTTGTTTTTATTTTAGCAGTAAATTTATTTGCTATTTTATTAGCAGAAAATAAAAGATTCCCTTTTGATAATCCATCAACTCATCTTGAGTTAACAATGATTCATGAAGCAATGCTTTTGGAAACAACTTGACCAAAACTTGCAATCTTAGAAATATCTTCAAAAATTAATTTAATAGCTTTTGTAAACTTACTTATTTTCTTAGTTTGGAACAATACATATTGAATAATTAATTCTTTTGAATTATTTGGATTATATATTTTAAAGGTTTTAACTATTTTGACTTTTGTAGCATTTTTTGAAACATTTATTACAAAAATGAGATTGTTTAAATATCAAAATGTATTTGGTTTCTTACTTATTTTGGAACTTATTACTATTTCTTTTTATCTTTTAAAATAATAAAAAATGTTAGAAGTTTTATTTCTACTTTTGGTATTAACTATATTTATACTTTGAGTTACAGGAAATTATAAAAATTTTATAAAAATTTATGTATTACAAGTAGCTATTATTTTAGCTTTCTTTTATATGCTTTATTCTAAAAATTTTAGTGAAGATATATTTATTTTAATATCTTTTTTATTTGCAATACTTATAAGATTATTTTTGATACCTTGATTTTTGTATTATTTTGTTAAAAAATCTAGATTACCAATTGTGGAAAGAGAATTCAAATTTGGTATTTTTACAAATTTATTAATATATTTCTTTTCTCTTTGAATAATATCTTTTATCTCACTAAAAGTATATTGAACATATAATTATATATTTATATGAGCTGTTTTTATGGTAGTTTCAGGATTTTTAAATTTTGCAAATCATAAAAAATTAATTTGAGATATATTAAGTTTCTTAGAATTAGAAAATGGAGTATTTTTGCTTTCACTTCTTGTCTTAGAAAAAATAAGTTTTTATATAGAACTAGGAATTATAGTTGATATTATAATGAGTTTAGCAATATTGATTATTTCTACTATGAAAATTAAATCAGTTTATGGAAGTATACATATTGATAAATTATCTGAATTAAAAGATTAAAAAATATTTATTTATTTATTAAAATCGTAATAATGTTTTATATAGTTTTGTTTACACCTATTGTATTAAGTGTATTAGCTTTCATTTTAAGTAAAAAAAATAGTTTCAATATTTTAAAAATTTCTACTATTATTTATTGAATATTAGCTTTGTTTGTTTTATATTTATTTAGTATTTGATATGATTATAATTATTGAATATTTTTTACTAAATATTTATTAGATTTTAATTCATATGTTAATATAAATACTATTTTTGTTTTACTTATAATTGTATTAGCTTTTTTGATTTCTTGGTATGCATTTTATTATTTTAAAAAAGAGGTAGAACATAAAACAATTGGTTTAAATAGGTTGAAAGAATATAATATTTTTGTAAATTTATTTGTTTTTGCAATGCTTTTGGTAGCAAGTACAAACAATATTTTAGTTATGTGGATAGCTCTTGAAGCAACTACAATATTTACAACATTTCTTATTAGTTTTTATTGAGTAAAAACTTCTTGGGAAGCTGCTTGGAAATATGTAATTTTGTGTTCTGTTTGATTAACAATTGGTTTGTTTGGTATTTTAATGCTTATTTGATCAGGATTAGAAAGTTTAGATTTTAATAATATTGTGTTTTCTCATATAAATGTTTTATTAGCAAAACTTTCATTTGTATTTATTTTAGTTTGATTTTGAACTAAAGTAGGTTTATTTCCTATGAATAGTTGGTTGCCAGATGCTCATGGTAAAGCTTCTACTCCAGTTTCTGCTTTTATGTCTTCTATTTTGTTGCCTTTGGCTTTGTATATTATTTTTAAATTAAAACTTATAGTTGATACTTTACTTTGAAATTCAGGTTTTACAAATAATATTTTACTTTGATTTTGAATAATTACTTTACTTTATAGTTGATTTATTCTTATTCATCAAAGACATTTTAAAAGAACTTTGGCTTATTCTTCTACTGAAAATATGTGAATACTGGCTTTGGCTTTATGAATAGGTGGCCCTTTAGCTTTAAAATTATGATTATTACATTTGATAGCACATAGTTTTTTGAAAACTTCTAGTTTTATGTCAGTTTGAAATGCATTACTTGAACAAAAAACAGGTAAGTTTGATAAAATATCTAATTTACTAAAAAATCAAAAAGTAACATCTATATTTATAATAATATCAATCTTGATGCTTGTTTGAGTTCCTATTTCTCCTTTATTTATTTCAGAGATTTGACTTATTTATACTCTTTTTGAGAAAAATATGTGGTTAAGTTTTGTTGTTATATTTGCTTTTATATTAATTTTTTCTTGAGTGATTATTAATTTTTCAAAATTATTTAAAGAAAAAGATGGAACTGATACAAAATTTATAGCTGAAAAATTTAGTTGTAATAGTATTTTTATGCCTATATTATTTACTCTTGTTTTATGAATTGCTAGTATTGTAAGTGTATTATTTATATTTTAAATTATTTTAAATATGTTAGAAATAAAGAAATTTGAAACTCTTGAAAAATTATATAATGCTGTAAGACTTTTAAAAAATGATGATTATTATTTTTTATGAGAATTTTTAAAAGAAATAAATAAAGATAATGATGAATTGATGGTTTTGTTAACTTTGGATAAGAAAGAAATTTTACTTACTTGTGAACATTCAAATCAAGAAGAATTACCAAAAATTTCAGATATTTATTATTCAGCACATTTGTTTGAAAATGAAATTTATGATTTTTATGGAAAACCTACTATTTGAGCTAAAAATCATATTTTAAGATTACATAATTTTCCAAAGAATTACTTTCCCAAAAGAAAATTAGGAAAAGCTATTGTAGAAGAAAAACAGGATTATATTTTTACTAAAACAAAATTTGAGTGAGAAGTAAAAGTACAAGTAGGACCTATACATGCTTGAATTATTCCTCCTGCACATTTTAGATTTACAGTAGATGGAGATGATACTTTAAATTTGGATATTCAAAATGGTTGGGTTTATAAATGAATTGAAAACTATTTTATAAAAGAGAAAGATTTACAAAAATTATTAAAAACAAGTAATGAAATAGCTTGAGATTCAAAAGTTGTTGCAAGTTTATCTTTTGTAAAACTTATAGAACAATCTGCTAATTTAAAAATATCTGAAATTACAAAATTAAATAGAGTAATAGCTTTAGAATTAGAAAGAGTTTATAATCATATTTGGACTATTTGAGCTATTTTAAATGATATAGGTCAATGATATTTATTAAATTGATTTTTAGAGATTAGAGAAGAATTTTTAAATCTAAATAAAGAAATATATTGAGATAGACTTTTATGATGAATCGTTAATTTTTGAAAAAATAATATAAATTTAGATAAACAAAAAGCAGAGAAAATACTAGAAACTATTGAAAAAATAACTGATAGATTTGAAAACTTATTAGATATTGCTATTAACTCAAGTTGAATTTATGATAGGTTATTTACTACTTGAATAGTAAAAGAAGAAACAGCTTTGACTCATTCAGCTTTATGACTTGGAGCAAAAGCAAGTTGATTAAAACAAGATTTTAGACAAATAGATGATTATTACAAGGATTTTAATTTTCAATGTATGTTAGGAGAAAATGGTGATTGTTTTGATAGATTTAATGTGAGAGCAGAAGAAGTAAAACAATCATTTGAAATTATAAAAAATACTATTTCTAAATTAGAAAAAATAGGGTTTAAGGATAAAGAAAAGGAACAAAAAATTAGATTAAAAGATGGTTATTTTGTTGCAAGAACTGAATGACATAGATGAGAAAATCTACAAATAATTTATATAGAAAATTGAGAGATTAAATACTATAAATTTAAAGATCCTAGCTTTGTAAATTGGACTTTATTAGAATATGCAGTTTTAAATAATATTATTGCAGATTTCCCTGTTTGTAACAAAAGTTTTGATATGAGTTATAGTGGAGTTGATTTATAGAAATTTAAGCATCTATTATTAAATGTAATAGGTGTTTTTTTATTTGAGTTTTTTTGTTAAAAAAAACTTCCTTAGAACACTAAGAGAAGTAAAACTTTGTCCCTAATTTATTCTGTTGTGATGCAGAATAAACAATATCTATAATTTTGATAAAAATATAAACTGACTTTTACTGTTATGATGGACAGAAAAGGTGTTTGCAAATCTATTATAAATAGATTCGTAGGGCAAAGTTTTTCAAATATAATGAAAACCTAAACTAATTCAAGTATATTTTTATCTCTTCATTGAACGATAGTGTCTGAACCTCATCATTTTAGTCATTTATCTTTTGCAAATTCTTTTGCAGATATACTATTTCCGACGATTGCAAAGTTTCCTTCTTGTGAGTAGATAATTATGTTTGAGTTTGTAAAAGTTGTTCTTATTTTTTGAACTAGTGTTTTAAAATCTATTCCATCGAAATCCTCAAGTTTGATTATATATTCAAAATCTCATTTTTGTTTTTCCAAAGAGTTTAATTTAGAATTTATTAGTCATTCTTTAATTTTATTTAATTCATTTTTAAGAGTTTCTAATTCTTTTTGATTTTTTCATATTTTTTCTAAAATTTGTGCTGGTCAAGCTCCTAAATATTGAGCTATTTGGTTTATGTAATGTTCTTGTTCTATGCTATGTTGTGCAACTTTCGGTCAAGTTATGATACTAATTCTTTTAATTCAACTTGATACTGCATCTTGAGAAATAATTTTGAATGCTCATAAAAATGATGTATTTTGACTATGAGTTCACCCACAAAGTTCTACATCAGCTCCAGGTATTTTGATAACTCTTACTTTATCTCAATATTTTTCATCGAAAAATGCCTTAGCACCATTTTTTATTGCATCATCTAAACTTGTTTCAAAAATATCAACATCTATAGCTTCTTTTATCCAACTATTTACTAATGTTTCAATTTTTTGAAGAGTTTCTCAATTTAATGGCTTTTCTGAGTTAAAATCTAATCTTCAATAATCTTCATCTACATAAGAACCAGCTTGTTTAATATCTGTTCTTCAAGTTATTTTTTCTAATGCTCAAAATAATAAATGCACTCCTGTATGAGCTCTCATTTTTTCATATCTTTGTTGTTTATTTACTTTTAGTTTCATGTTTTACTGAAATTATAGTTTTAAATTGTAGTCTTTAATTATAGTTTTATAATCTTTATTTTCATATTCGGCAAGTAATTTAATAATTGATAATGCTGTTTTAGGTTTTAATTCTTTATGTTTTGGGATAATTATAGGTTTATTATTTTTGATAAATTTTTTATGAGATCATCTTTGTGTTTTTAGTTTATAGTTAAAATTATGTATAATCTTAACTATTTGATTGAATGAAATTGGCATTATTTTCAAATGATAAATAAAACTTAGCCTTTTTTAATAAATCTTTTTTTTCTGTTTCATAATAACACTCAATAGCTTCTGTTATATTTTTCATAAGTTCATCAAAATTATTTCATTCAGTTATTATTCAAAATTCTTTTATAGTTGCTGTATATCCATAATTTTTATCGTATTCTATTTTAATTTCCATTTGTTTAAAATTATAGTTTTAAATTATTCTTTTTGATCTTCTATTTTTATAACTTCTCATTCAAAACCTAATCTTTCTATTTGATTGAAAACTATATCATCCAAATAATACCATTTTGATGGGTATCTTATCAAATCTAAATTTTCCAAAACAGAGGGATCTTGTATAAATCCAAAAGATTTATTGTCTGTATTGTCAAAAACAAAAAAATTTAATCTATCAGTATTTCAACTAATTACTTGAATATAATTATCATATTTTTCATATTCTCCAGGATAGTCTATGATAAATTCTTTTTCTTTTACAGTCTTGATAGCTTTTCATTTTTCTTTCAAGATATTTATAGCTTTTTCTTTAATTTCTCAATCTCCAGAAAAAAATATTTTTGTTCAAAATCTGATGTTTTCTCAATTTTTTGTAATTTCCATTAAAATTATAGTTTAATTTAATAAAAAAATAATACAGATTTTTTATATTGATTTGTGCTTAAAATACAATGATTATTTACAGTTGTTTGGTAATGAGCAATTTTCACATTTTCAAAGATAAAGTTCATTTAATTCTTTTATTTCTCCAGCTTTTTGTGTCTTTCCGTTACAAAGTAGCAAACCATAGTTAGATAAGTTTATTAAGTCTTGATTATGTGAAACTATGATAAAACTAGTTCAACTTTCTTTCTTTTGTTTAATTATGTTTACCAAAATTTGTCTTGAAGTGGCATCAAGTGCAGTTTCTATTTCATCAAGTAGATAAATTTCTTTATTCATCATAAAGTTTGTAATAATTTCAACTTTCTTTTTTTCTCCACCAGATAGGTGAGTATCAAGATTTCTAGTTTTGTAAGTATCCCAATTTAATCAAAATAAATCAAAATATTCTTCTAACTTTTTCTCATTAAAATTATCTTTTAAAATAGCTTTTACATACATAAAAATACTAATTCATACATATTCTGGAACTTCTTGCATGATATATCAGATTCATTTGTTTGCTTTTTCTTCTACTTTAAGATTTTCAATATTTTCACCATTAAAAAGTATTTCTCAATTATTTTTTACTAATCAAATGATGGCTTTAAGTAAAGTTGTTTTTCCACTACCATTATGACCAAGTAATCAAAATATTTCTCCTTTTCAGATAGAAAATTTTATATCTTCTAATATATTTTTATTGTTTATTTGAACATTTAAATCATTTATTTTTAACATTATTTTATTTTATTTTATAAATTCTCATTTTACAGTAATTTCAATATTTTTTGCGTGAAATCATTCTGGTAAATTAAGATTAAGGTTTTTACAATCTTTATCAATAATTTTTCATGTTTTTTCGTCTATAAGATGAATATGAAATCATTTATTTTTTTCAAATAGAGCTTTTTTTCCTATATTATGTATTTTTTTTAATTTTCAGTTTTTTACTAATTCTTCTATGTTTCTATAAACTGTGGATATTCATACTTTCGGGTGTATTTTTTTTAATTTAGAAAAAATTTCATCTGCTGTAAGATGATTTTCTGTGCAAATGTCTAAAATATCACTATGATAAAAAAAAGGTTTCATAATTTAAAAATTATTTATAAATAAGAGTGATTCTTATTATTAAGAAAAAAAGATAAAAGAGCAAGTTATTTTAAGACTAATACCATCACAATAACCAAGATGACGATAATTCATATCAAAGCTATATTAGTTATTTTTTCTTTTTTTAATTTTTCGTCTATAAGTTGATTTTCTATTTTTAAATTTTCTTTTTCTACTAATATTTCTTGTTTTTCTTCTTGGTAAAGTGGAAGTGCAACGGTATTTTGTAATTTAGATTCTAAAGATAAAGTTTTTTGTTGTAGACTCATAATAAGTTGATTTTTATTTTCTATTTGTTTATCTTTTTCAATCAGAACATTTAGAAATTTATTTATACTTTCATCCATATGACTTCAAACTTTTTGGACTATTTCATCTGTGTCTATTTTAGGTTGTTCAATTTTATGATGTTCTACTTGTTTTGGCTGTTTAGTTATACTTGTATTTCCTTCTAAAATTATATTTGAAACTTGTTCTTTTTTTCAAAAATTATCTATTTCTTCTTGAGATAAATAGACTTTGTTTGCTTTTTTTTGATGTGATAATTCTCATTTTCTTATCCGACGATCAAGTGTCCTTGTAGAAATTCATAGTTTTTCAGCAGCTTCTTCTCTTGAAAGATTATATTCCATTTTTATAATAAAAAAAGTATTTAAAAACTGCCTAAAAGGTAATTATTATGGTTAAATAATCAAGTAGAAATATTGTTTATTATATTATTTGTTATCCTAGATTTGTTTCAGTATAGTAATAAAAAACCTCAGGATAGATTATTGATTCCTAAGGTTCAAGTATTTTTTGATTTATTTTTGCTCAAATAGACTTTTACAGTAATTTTTCACTTCTTGATCTGGAAATCTAGAACAAACTACAG
>JALUXR010000013.1 GCA_027013285.1 Candidatus Altimarinota bacterium
GTAAAACAGGTGATAGTTTTTTTTCAAAAAATGCTTCGCTCCTTGCTCTTTCGCAAAAATTGAGATAGTTGGAGTGGTAAACAATACCGCCCGTATCCGTATCTTCGTAATAGACTCGTATTTTCACTCTATAACTCCCTATTCATCGGACTTTTAAGCCTCTTCTAAAATATTCGCTCCAAAATTCGCTCCGATTTTAGAAATATTTTCAATTCTTGCATCTTCTTCTTTTTTTATATATTTGGTGTAATATTTTAAAGTTGTTTGAACACTTTCATGCCCCAATGTTTTACTTACCCAAGTAATATCTTCACCCTTACTAATAAGCTGCGATGCAAATGTATGACGCAAATTATACAGTTTTCTAACTTGTATATTTACTTTTTTTAAAACTTTTTTAAAATTAATTCCAATAATATCATGGGAATAAAATTGTTTATGAAAACTACTTAAAAAAACAATTTCTTGGTATCCTGTTAACTCAAATTGTTTTTTTAATGCAAGCTCAGCCATTGGTAACATATCTATTTTTCGTTTACTAGCTAGTGTTTTTACAGGTCCTATTTGCTTATTTACGATTGTTTTGTAAATATTGATTTGTTTTTTATCAAAATCTATATCTTTCCAAGATAGAGCTATAATTTCACCTGGTCGCATCCCACTTGAAAACATTAGCATAATGAAATTTTTTAAATAGCCATCACTATTTTCCAAAATGATTTTTATCTCGTTTTCTGAAAAAGGAAAAACATCAATATCTGTATCAGTATCATGCATTGTGACTTTTTTAATAGTTTTTGGAGATTTAACCTTTCTAAGAGGATTTTTATGTATAACATCATTTTCAACTGCATTATCTAAGATTGACATAAAAACTGAACGATATTTTACTACAGTTGAATTTTTATATTTTCGTAACAATGAATTTTGCCATTTTTCTAACTCGATAGGTTTTATTGAAATAATTGTACGATGTCCAAAATACGGTTTTATATGTCTATGAAAATGCCCCAAGTTTCTTTTTGCAACATGAGATCGAACAGTTCCCTGATAGACTAAAAAAAATTCCTCCGCCCAATCTTCAATAGTATATCCTTTATTTTTTTCATCTTCAAAATTTGTAAATTTGCCTGTTAAGGCTTCAACTATCTGGGGGATAATTTCTTTTTTGACACTGACTAAATTTGATGGAGTTGCAGTTAGTTTTGTACTTCTTTTTATAATACTCCCATCTTTTGGATTTTTAAAAGATATTTGCCATATGTCATATTTTTCAAATATTGTAAATGTATATTCTAAATAATTTATTTTTTCTCTTTTTTTTGATTTTTTAGCCAATTGTTAGTCCTTGAATTATATTTTTAACTGATGGATGATAAATCTTTTCACTATCATCGTTTTTGTTGTTTTGCTTGCTTGATTTTATATTTCCCATATTTCTGCGATGATTTAATATGGCAGATGGGATAAATTCAGGTTTACCTTTGCCATTCCTTGAATATTCTACCCCTTCTTTAAAAGTACCATTATCAATCCAATTGTCTATAGTTCTTTCACTTTTATTAAAAAAGCGTGCAACTTCTTTTTTGGTGGTAAGAGCAGAAATAGATAGCATTAGCAGTTCTTCCTGTTCTTCCAACTTTTTCAAAATTAAATATAGAATTTTTTCAGAACTTTCATTCATAATATTTTCTCCTATAAAGCTGATATATCAATATTCATACTTTCACCTGTACACCCTTGTACTAGAGTACTACTTTTGTTATAATCCCCTAAAATAGAACTTGTACGACTTGTATCACTTGTACGGGAGTTTTTTACAATTTGCTCAGTTTTTTGAAAGTTATTATCAGCATCAAGATACTCAATTTCGACAACATTTTGTTTTTGACAAATTAGGGAATAGACTGATTTATTATTTTGTGTTAATTTCTCTTCATGCCAGTATCTACCCTTACCGTTTTGTAATGCTTGATTAGACTTGTTACGACTGTAGCCTTGTTGTTGTAAATGCTTCATAATTTGTGAGAATGATGGCTTTTGAGATTGTTTTTCAAGAAATTCGATTACAACCTCATTAATTTCAACTATTTCTTGAGTTTCACTTGCTTCAACAAAATCAATTTCTGTTAATGTATGGCTATCTTCATAGTGAAAAGCAATATCCGCTAAATTACCAGTTCTTGCTTTAAAATTTTTAAAAATAAAACTTTCTTTATACTCATTTTTTTGCATTATATAAGCATTTCCAGTATCTTCTTGAAAAGCACTGCTCCCTGCATATATAAGTTCTTCTAAATCTTTGTTTGGCTTATTTGTGTGGTGTAGAAAGATGACTGTTGCTCCTCTGGATCTTAGTAACTTTAAAACCTCCATAACCTTACTTACATCTTTGTTTTTATCTCGGTCGCCTCCAATCATGAAATTTTTAATCGAGTCAAAGACTATGAGTGCATTTGTTAAATTAGTTTTTTTTAATTGATTTATTATTTGTAACATCTGAGCTTTAGTTGTTTGACTTTCATGAAAATAACGAAATTTTTTAGTCCAATCTCTCTTCAATTTATGAATGTTTCTCTCTTTAAGAGTGGCTGTTCCATTGTCGGCATCAAAATAGATAATTTGGTCGATTCTTTTTTCAAGTAGAAAAATATTACATAAAGCCACACTAATAAGACTTTTTCCACTGCTTGGCGGTGCCGCAAACATTGTAATCTCATTTTTTACGATAAAATTCTGGTATAGATACTCAAATTTTGCATTTTCTATTTTTTCATAGTTTAAGTCAAAACTATTTAAAAAATTCTCTAAATCACTCAAATATTTTTCAGCCTTTAAACTTAATTCATTTTTGAGTAACAATATCTCATTTTCAATTAATCTAATATCATCATCTTTAATGAAATCAGAAAGCTTCAGTTCTTCAAGATAAACAATCCTTCTTGATATAGCCTCTTTTTTCTTTACTTCTTTCTCTATTTCTGTTACACTTTTCATTTAATTTTTCGTCCTTTTTTAATTACCTGGATTAAAATAAAAAAATCATCTGAGTCCCGCCAGACTCAGTGGATTCACCGCCAACTTTTCCATCAGTCACCATTCCTATTAAGCTACTGCATTTTTTCATCCTTTTTTGTTGTTTTTCAAGTTCTATTTTTTCTTCTTCTTTAATAATCAACGATAAGCAATCATTATCAAGATAATCAATATTTTCATGAAGTTCATGCCCAATTAAACCAACATCGATATAATTTTTATATTTTTTATTTGTAGAAAGGTTCATAAATGTATTTATCCACCTCTCTATAAACCACTTAATTGCTTTTTTAGGATGATTCATTGCTCTGGATAATGAGTTTTTACCTAATTGTGCATTTTTTAGTATCTTAAACCGTCTTCTATAAATATATCTATCTACTTCCATTCCCACATCATCAATTTTTCGTACTAAATCATATCGCAGTGAATTAGTGGAAAATATTTCACGACAAGATTCTCTTGCCCAGAAACATATATCAAAAAAGTTTTTTTCAACAATAAATATATCTTCTGAACATTTAATGGTTTTTGAGTAATATTCAGTCGCAATATCAATTGCTCTCATACTAAATCCTTGAATATTTAATTACATATATGTTATTAAATAGAATTTTATTGTTATTTAAATTAATTATTGCTTAAATATAACATTTATGATATAATTTAGTATTTTAAATATTGAATGAGGTTTATATGTTCTTAAAAGAATTTCGTGAAAAATTGCACTTAACGCAA
>JALUXR010000014.1 GCA_027013285.1 Candidatus Altimarinota bacterium
TATTTCATTTTTCTTGAGCTTTTTGCACCCGAATAGCTTCTGCTCTGAAACTATCTCTTCTATGAACCAAATATACTTTTTCACAAATATTTGATAAATATAAAGCCTCTATAAAAGCTGTATCTCACCCACCTATCACAGCAGTAGTTTTTCATCTATAAAAAAATCCATCACAAGTTGCACAATATGAAACTCATTTTCAAAACAATTCATCTTCTCAAAGAACATTTATTTTATTTTTTTCTGTTCAAATTCATAAAATAAGACTCTTTGTTTGTATCTCTCCATTCATAGAAGTTTGAATTTTATAACCAGCTTTGAAATTATTTTCATCTACAGGCAAAACAGAAATTACATTATCCATTTTATATTCTGCACCATAAGTCAAAGCTTGTTTTTTCATTTTTTGCATTATTTCAAAACCAGAAGTTGGTTCATCAAAACCAGGAAAATTCTCTACAACTGGATTTTCATTTATCATACCTCATTCATTTGCTCAAATAATAAGTGGATTCATACCATACCTTCAAGCATAAATACCTGCAGTAAATCCTGCTCCACCAGCTCAAATTATAACTAAATCTCTCATAAAATATATATTTAAAATTTAAAATCTTTCTGTTTTTATAATTATTTTATGCTAATTTACTATAGAAAATCAAGTTCAAAAAAGTATTATTATAAAAGTTATTTTAACTTATAAAACATTTAAAATATGTTAGTTTTCCTTTGATGAGCTTGAGCTGGACTTTCTGCTTTAGTAAATATTTTTCATGAATTATGATTTGAAGATATAGTTGTTGTAGATAAATATCAAAGTCAAATTACAGATAAATTACAAGAAAAATGAATAAAAGTAGTAATTTGAGACGGAGCTTATGATTTTCAAAAAGATGATATTATCTTTTATTCTGATGCAGTTGTAAATTCTCAAGATTTTCAAAAAGTTCAAGATAATATAAAATTTACATACTTTCAATTTTTATGAGAAATATCTAAACGGTTTCAAACTATAGCAATTGCAGGAACTCATGGAAAAACTTCCACAACAGCTATGATTTTAACAGTAGCAAAAAATATTTGATTTGAGAATCTATGATTATGAATAGTAGGTGGATTTGTGCCAGATTTAAAAAATAATAATTTTTATGTAAATCAAAATAAAAAAGAAGATATTAAAAAGATATTTGAAAAACTTTTGACTGCAAAATGAGATAGACCTGTAAAACTATTCAAAGAAATGTCCTTCATAGTCGAAGCTGATGAATTTAACAAGCATTTTTTACTGCTTGACCCAAGTATCAGCTTGATTACGAAAGTTGATCATGATCATAAAGATGTCTACCCTACTTTGGAAGATTATCTTGCAACATTCAAAGAATTTATAAATAAAACAAAAAAAGAAGTTTTCACAAATGATGAAGAATTTACAAAAAATATCTGAAAAATAGACAAAAAAATAAAATATGTTTGAATAAATCCAAATATAAAATTTAAATATATGTTTTGAGAACATATGGAAAAAAATGCAAGTTTAGTAGTTAAATTATTTAAAATTCTAGGTTTTGAAGAACAAAAAATAATAAAAATATTAAATAATTTTAAATGAATTTGGAGAAGACAAGAATTTCTTTGAGTAATTGATAATTGAAAATTGAAAATTGAAAATTGAAACAAAGAATTGAATACAAATTATCCATTATCCATCATTAATTCTCAATTAAATAAAATCTCTATTTATACTGACTATGCTCATCATCCGACAGAAATCAAAGCTACAGTAGATGCTTTTAAGCAAAACTTCCCTGAAGAAGAAATAATCTGAGTATTCCAACCTCATCAGCTTTTTAGATTTGTAAGCTATGAAAAAGATTTTATAAGCAGCTTAAATAAGTTTGATAAAATTTATATTTATGATATTTATTCTGTAAGAGAAGATAAACTTATCAAACAATTAATAAAAGAAAAAAATCTTGACGTAAAAAATAATCAAGAAGCTATCCAACAAATATGAACTCAAATAGCCCAAAAACTAAATTGAAAATATATTGATAACTTTAATAAACTAATAAATTCTATCGAAGCTGAGAATTGAATAGTTGTAATTATGACAGCTTGAGATTTAGACTATGAAATAAGGAATTATTTAAAATAAATATTTTTTGCTTATTTTTTATACACATCTAAATAAACACCATCATTAAGATTTCATACATCTATATTTTTTGCTAAATTATATTTATCAGGCATTTTTCTAACTAACAATTTTAACTGACTTATTTGTTCATCTATATCTTTTGATAAAGAAAATATTATCTTTTTATCATCAACAAATACTAACAAATCTTCTCATCAAGCTAAATAAAATACTTTAGATTTTTTAAAATATGTTTTTATTTTTTGGTAATATTTAATAATTTTATCAGGTGAATTTTTCCAAAAAATATTATTTATATTTTTTAATCAAGATAAATATCTAGGTAAATACAACCTATTTCAAGTAGATAATAAATTTGTTCAACTTAAATATTTTATATTAAATGAATATATATTATCTTTTGAATATACATTGAAAGCATATCAACTTCAAAAAATTGTTAATTTAGGTTTTTTAAAATAAAAATTCACCTTAACAGAATTATTATTTATAAGTTCTACTTTTATAGTTTTA
The DNA here is from genome assembly GCA_027013285.1 of Candidatus Altimarinota bacterium. Taxonomy (GTDB): domain Bacteria; phylum Patescibacteriota; class Gracilibacteria; order Absconditabacterales; family Absconditicoccaceae; genus S009-33. The sequence goes on from JALUXR010000014.1 coordinate 2,672, forward strand.
ATATATTTATATTTTTTTTCTATTAAATTAATTTGTTTTTCATATCATAAAACCTTATTTTTAACAGAATTAGCTCCAGAAAAAATATCAGAAATATTATTACATAAATCTGTCCAATTAGGATTTGTAATAATTTTTTTATTAAAATAAACCTTTGTTATAATATTTTTAGGATTATCTATATATTTTTTATAAGAAATTTTTACAACTATTGAAAAGATAACTACTAAAAGTAAAAAAATTACTATCTTTTTATGTTTTTTTAACAAAAAAATAGATTTTCTTTTAAACTTATTTATTTTATATTTTAATACCTTATTTCTTTTTCTTAACATTCTTTTTAATTAAATTTTGAAATATTTGTTGCATATCTTTTAGTCCTAATTTAACATCATCTTGCATTTTTCTAAAAAAAGTTTTTCATTTTTTAGTTCTAGAAAGAAATCACAATCATCAAATTGCTGTTCACAAAAATGCTCAAATTATTATTTTATTTATATTTTTTTTCTTTCACATATTTAAACTTTAATCATAAAACTTAAGCTCTTGAAATCTCATACATAAATATACTTGCAGCTTCACATACATTCATAGATTCCTTAATTCATTTCATTGGAATAAAACTAATAATATCTAATTGATCCATTGTTTCAATACTAACACCTTTAACTTCATTTCACATCAAAATACAAATATTTCATTTTATATGATGTTTTAAATTATAAATAGAAACTGCATCTTGAGTAAGTTCAGCTCAAATAAATGTATCACAATTTTCCTTTATAAAATCAAGCCCTTTAGCTACATTATAAAATTGTTTTAAATTAACATTATTTTCAGCACCCAACGATGATTTTATCACTTTTTCATTTTCAAAAGGAGAAGGACTATATCATAGCAAAATCACATCAAATCAAAGACTATCAGCTGTTCTAATTATATTTCCTACATTATATGCACTTCTTATATTCTCCAAAGCTATAGTTGGTTTCATAAATTATTTTATATCTTCCATAAATAAAATAAACAAAAACTGAGAAGATTTTAAAACTATTCAATTTAGATCAACATAAAACTGAGAACTTAATCTATTTCTTGTATACAAACATTTTCAATCTTTATTAATAATTCAATCTATTTTTTCTATATTATCTTCAGTAATAGCAACTCAAGAAGATGTAACATTTATCTGTCTCATAATAATTGGATAAATATATAAAATTATTTCTTATTTAGAAAATCAGGTATTTCATAAAATTCTTCTGATAAACTTGAAAAATCCACTTCATTTATACTTATAAAATTTACTGGTTTTCAATTTTTATATTCAAATTTTCATTCTAATATTCAAGTTTCTTTAAGTTCTTTTAATTGCTCTTTTGTTAAAAGTTGCTTTTCTTCTTCTGTAATTTTACCAGTATTTAATAATTCTTCTAGTTCCTCACTAGTTTTAGGTAGTTTAACAAATCACTAATTTTCTTCAAATTCTTTTATTTCCTGATCTAAAATATTTTTCTCTAACATTACTTTAAATTAAATTAATATATTAAATATCTATCTTTTTTAAATATCTAAATTTCTAATATTTTTTGCATGAGTTAAGATAAAATTTCTTCTTGGAGCAATTTCAGTACCCATAAGAGTTGTAAATATTTCATCTGCCTTTTGAGCATCTTGAATTGTAATTTGCATAAGTTTTCTTGTAGAAGGATCCATAGTTGTATCCCAAAGTTGTTCTGGATTCATTTCACCAAGACCTTTATATCTTTGAATAGAAGTTTTTTCAGGATTAAATCCATATTTTTTCAAAGCTTCATACATATCATATTCTGGTGGATAGATATATTTTTCCTTTTTTCCTTGAACAAATTTATATAATGGAGAAACTGCAATAAACATATGTCAATTCTCAATCAATGGTTTCATATATCTAAAGAAAAAAGTTAATAATAATGTCCTAATATGAGCACCATCTACATCAGCATCTGTCATTATAATTATCTTATCATACCTAAGTTTTTCTTCATCATAAGCTTCTTTTAATCAAGCTCATAATCAAATAATTAAAGATTTAACTTCATTATTTTGTAAAATTCTATCTAATGCAGATTTTTCAGTATTTAAGATTTTACCTCTTAATGGAAAAATGGCTTGAAATTTACTATCTCTTGCTTGTTTTGCACTACCACCAGCAGAATCTCATTCCACTATAAAAACTTCAGTTCATTCTCTTTTTTTAGCAGAACAATCTGTAAGTTTTCAAGGTAAAACACCCATAGACATTGCATTTTTTCTCATTACAGTTTCTCTTGCAAGTTTTGCAGCCATACGAGCCTTTGCATTTATCTTTACTCTTTCAATAATTACTTTTGATAATTCTTCATCTTTTTCTAAGATTTCTTTTACATAATTATAAACAAGTTTCTCTATTTCTTTTCTAATATATGCATTTCAAAGTTTTCCTTTTGTTTGTCATTCAAATTGTGGTTCTGGAACTTTTATAGAAATAATCGAATACAAACCAGAAGTTACATCACCAAGCTGTAAATCTCCAATTTTTTTATCCAAAAGTTTATTTTCCTTTGCATATTCATTAAGAGCATTCAATAATCATGCTTTAAATCAATTCAAATGAGTTCAGCCATCTGGAGTATGAATATTATTTACAAAAGAAATTACATTATCATTACTTTCACCTACATAAGCAAATGCTATATCAGCATACACTTCTTTTCATTCTTTTTCTATTCTAAAATAATTTGAAATTGTTTTCTTAATTCAAATTAAATTTTTTAAATAAGTTAATATTCAATTTGTAAACAAAAATCTTTTTCACTTAATAATCCTTGCTTGAGATTCTAAATGAGTATCTAAAATTGGTTTGTCTGTATCTGCAACCTGAATAAGTGTAAAAGTAACTCATGGTGTTAAATAGGCATTTTGAATTAATCTTGTATGTATTGTAGACCAAGTATATTTTGTAGTATCAAAAATAGTATCATCAGCTTTAAAAGCTACAACTGTTCAAGTATAATCTGTATCTCAAACAATTTTTAAATCATAAAGTGGTTTTCCTCTTTCAAATTCCTGTTGATGAATTTTTCATTTTCTATGAATTTGAACTATAAGTTTTTCACTTAAAGCATTTACCACAGATGCTCAAACACCATGTAATCAACCAGAAATTTTATAAACATCTTTATTAAACTTTCATCAAGCATGTAAGACAGTAAAAACAGTTTCTACAGTAGATTTTTTTGTTTTAGAATGAATATCTGTTGGAATTCATCTACCATTATCATACACAGTTACCCAACCATTTTCAGAAAAAACAACTGAAATTTCATTACAAAAACCAGCCAAAGCTTCATCTACACCATTATCTACAATTTCCCAAATCATATGATGTAATCATCTTGTGTCTGTAGATCAAATATACATTCAAGGCCTTTCTCTTACTGGTTCTAATCATTCTAAAACTCTAATCTGATCTGCTCAATATTCTGTCATTAAGATAACATAAAAAAATAAAGAAATATAGCAGTTTTATAAAGATTAAACTAAAAAAATCAATAATTTGTTTGAAATCTAAAAAAAAATAATTATATTGAGTCTTACATAAAAATATAGATATGCCAGGATGGTGGAATTGGTAGACACGAGGGACTTAAAATCCCTTAACCGATTGGTTGTGAGGGTTCGATTCCCTCTCCTGGTATTTTTTTTATTTTAATTCTAAAAAAATAAATTTAATCTTGATTTTGATATACAAATTAGTATTATCACACAACTTATTAATCAATTTTATTTAATAAATTTTAAAACAGAATGGCACATAAGAAAGCTGCAGGTAGTGCAAAGAATCTTAGAAATTCAAATCCTAAATATAGATGAGTTAAATTGTTTGGTGGACAAACTGTAAAAGATGGTAATATTATAGTAAGACAAAAATGATCAGTATATATTACTTGAGAAAATACATATATGGGACACGATTTTACAATACATGCAAAAGCAGATGGTGTTGTAAAATTTACACAAAAAAATATTCAAAGATTTGATAATAGAAGATATAAAAGAACTGTTGTAAATGTAGTTCCTGCTGAATAATTTTATTCATAAAAATTCTTTATAAGAATGCAAGATTTATTAAATCAAGTATCTTCTATAGTAAATATAAATATAATTTGATATATCTTATTATTTCCATTTATATTTTTCTGGATATGGAGTATATTATTCATTGTTAGAGATATATCTCACCGTACAAATAGTTTAATATACCAATTATTTGCTATATTACTATGAACTGTTCCTGGAATATGATTTATGTTATACTTTGTATTTAGACCATACAGATCATTAGATGATAAAGAATGGAGATTGTCTATAAATACATTATCAGTACAATGTTTAGATTGTTGAGAACTTAACCATAAAGATAATAAGTTTTGTACAATATGTTGAGATTCATTAACAACTGATTGTAAAGAATGTACAAAAAAATATTATAAATGATATGATTATTGTCCATATTGTTGAGCTCCAAACTTAGAAACAGAATAAGAACTTAGGTTAAACTCCTAAGTTTTTTTTTATTTATTCTTTGCCCACAAACATCCACAATAATTTTGTCTCCAAATATTATTTTCTTTTGTGTAATCTGATGCCCTTTGAAATCAATTATTCTTTCTAAAATCAAAAGATAAATATTTAACTCAAGTTTTATTGACCACTAATTGTCAATATTTATTTAATTTTTCTACAGATTTTTTAGGTGAAATTAATAAAGTTGTTGTAAAAAAATCTATATTATATTTCTGAGCTATTTTTGCTGGTTCAAGCAATCTCATATAATAACAAATATCACACCTTTTAGAATCTTTTTCTTCCATTTGAGAAAAATCTTTCATTACATCATCAAAATTATCTTCTTTTATTCATACAATATCTTTATTTTCAAACAATTTATCATAAAATTCCTTATCATCATATTTATTTACGATTTTATCACTTTCTAGTAATTTTATTTTTTCTTTTCAAAAATTTTCATCATCAGATATAATTTCAAAATCACCTTCTTCCAATTTTAAAATTTTGATATACTCTTTATATCTTCTTGCATACTCTGTATACGGCTGAATATTTGGGTTATACCAGTATAAGTAAAGTTTAAAATATTTCTTCAAATCCAAAAGTGGAATAATTAAATCAGGACCACAACAAATATGTAGTAAAAGTTTTGGCTTTTCTTTCTTTTCTAAATTAACTTGAGAAAAATAATTATCAAACATAAATTTTTAAATATTAATAAATAACTTGTAATAAATCTAAATATATATATTTTATAAACTAATTCAATTTTATAATTTAATTTAAATAAATGTATTTTGATTCACATACTCACCTAAACTCTCCCCAATTATTCAAAAATTACAAAAAATATCTAGAAAATTTTAAAAATATTTGATGAGAAAAACTTGTAAATGTATGAGTAGATTATGAACGGACTCAAAGAGCTTTAGAAATACATGATAAATTTCCAAATACTTGTTTATCAACTTGAGGTTTTCATCCTACAGAACCAATTTTTAAATACAAAAAATGAAAATATGAATTTAAGGATAATCAACTAATTTCATGGCAAGAATACTTAAGTTTAGCAAAAGAATATTTAGAAAATTTAATAAAAAACAAAAAGATTGTAGCAATTTGAGAATGCGGAATAGACTATCATTATTTTGAGCATTTACAAGAATGACAAAACATAGAAGAAATTAAAAAACAACAAAAAGAATTATTTACAATGCAATTAAATTTATGTAAAAAGTATAATTTACCTATTGTTATTCATTCAAGAGATGCATTTATCGACACATTAGAAATAATTAAAAACTACAAAGAACTAAAAATATATTTTCATTGTCGAGGCTACGGACCAGAGGAAATCACTACATTACAGACTGAATTTGAAAACCTTTGGGTGTGATTTGATGGAAATATTACATACAAAAAAGCAGAGGAAATAAGACAAAGTATAAAAAAATGTAAATTAAATCAAATCCTCCTTGAAACAGATGCACCTTATCTTACACCACAAATCATAAGAAAGGAAATGAACCAACCTGCAAATGTCCAATATGTTTACAAATATGTATCAGAACTATTAGATATTAATTTAGATAACTTAGAAAAACAAATTAAAGAAAATTTTTATAAATATTATAATTTATAAAGTAGTTTTGAATATCTTAGAAAAATAAATATATTACACAAACTTTTAAATAATTAAAATAAAATAAATGACATACAAATATAATTGGAATTTAGAAAAATATTTCTATAACTGAATTGATGATAAAAATTTAGAAAATGACTTAAAATCAGTAATTCAAGATATTCAAAATTTCATTAAAAAATACAAATGAAAAATTCAAAACTTCCAAAAAGCTGAAGAAGTTTTACAATACTATCAAGACGATGAAAAAATATCACTTAAGTTAAATAAAATATTTCACTATTTATTTTATAAAAACAGCCTAAACACACAAGATCAAGCAATTATCAAAAAAACTATGGAAGTTGAAAATCTATTTGTAGAAATACAAAATCAACTACTTTTTGTTCAAGAAGAATTTAAAAAACTAGGAAAAACAAAATTAAAAGAATTTTCTGAAAGTCCAATACTAAAAAGCTATAAATATTTATTAGATGATAAAATTAAATCTTTGAAACATATTTTATCCAAAAAAGAAGAAAAACTATTAAATGAATTATCACCAATAGATAACCAAATTGAAAATTTATACAATGAATTTCATAGCTGATTAAGTTTTAAGATAAAATTAAACTGAGAAAATAAAGTTTTAACTGAAGATGAAGTTAGAAGTTTAAGATCAAATCCTGACCCAAAAATAAGAAGATTAGCTTACAAAACTTTAAGAGAGGTTTATTGAAAAAAATGAAACAAAACAGTTTTATCAAATATTTACTCAACTTTTGTAAAACAATGGTGATTATCTGTAAAATTAAGAAAATACAAAACAGTAATGGAACCAAGAAATATATCTGAATGACTTGATAATAAAGTTGTAGATTTACTTATGCAACAAGTTATGGAAAATTATTATTTATTTCAAAGATATGTATGATTAAAGGCTAAACTTTTATGAAAAAAACTACCTTTAGCAATTCAAGATATTCAAGCTCCCGTAGTAGAAAGTAAAACTAAATTTACAAAAGAACAAGCTATACAAAAACATTTAGATGTAATGAAAGATTTCGATGAGACATTTTATAACTATAGTGTAGATTTACTTAAAAAATGAAGAGTTGATTTCGACCCAAAACAATGAAAAAGATGAGGAGCTTTTGCAAGTTATAGTAAATGACAAGAAAGTTTTGTTTTGTTAAATTTTACTTGAAAATTAAATGATATTTCAACTTTATCACACGAATTTGGGCATGCAATACACGGTCATTTAAGTCAAATTCAACCTGAAGCTGTTTATGATAGCCCTTTATCTTTAGCAGAAACTGCAAGTATTTTCAATGAAATGTTATTGTCAGAACATCTTTTGAATGATAAAAATTTAACAAAAGAAGATAAAATCAATTTACTTGAAAATAAACTTGGAGATGTATTTTCTACAATTTTTAGACAAATACAATATGTAGATTTTGAAAAGCAAGTTCATACTAACATTCAACAAAATAAACAATTTTCACATCAAGATTATTGTAAAACTTGGAGAAACACTCAAGAAAAAATGACATGAAAAAGTATAAAATATGATGTAAAAGCAGAAGAAGAAAGTTCTTGGTCTATGATTCCTCATATTTTTCACACACCATTTTATTGTTATGCCTATGCATTTGGAAATATACTAACTTTCTCACTTTACAATAAATACAAAACTGAATGAAAAAAATTTGTCCAAGATTATAAACAAATATTAAGCTCAGGAGGAAGTATTCCACCAAAAGAACTTTTAGCACAGTTTGGAATAGATATCACAAAAAATAAATTTTATCAAGATGCATTCAAAGAGATAGAAAAAATGTTAAATTTATTAGAAAGCTTGATTAAGTAGAGAAAAATAATATTATTAAAAATACAATTTTATTACTAAATTTTAAAAAATGAAAGTAAGAATAAAAACTTTTGATTGAAAATCTTTAAGTTATGAAACATCCCAAGCTTGTGGCTTTGATTTTAGAGCAAGTGAGGATTCTATTATAAAAGCAGGTGAATTTTGATTAATTGAAACTTGAACAGTTATTGAAGTACCAGACTGATATGCTTTACAAATACAACCAAGAAGTTCTACTTTTAAAAACTTTTGATTAATACAAACAAATTCTGTAGGCTTAATTGATAAAGATTATTGTTGAGATAATGATACAATAAAATTTTCATACCTTAATGTAAGCAAAAAAGATTCTATTATAAAAGCAGGTGAAAGAATTTGACAAGGAATTTTTATAAAAATCTGAATAGCTAATTTTGAAGTGGTAAAAGTTATGTGAAATAATAATAGAGGCTGATTTTGAACAACTTGAAATAAATAATATATAATTTAAATTATTTATTAGATAAAGAAATCGAGAATAGAGATTAAAGATCGAAGCAAGACAAGACAAATTTAAAAATATGTTAGATTAAAAAAAGGCTTAGGAGTAATTTTCTAAGTTTTTTCTTAATTCTGTTTATATAATATTTTATAAAGTAATGTTATCTCTATTACATTTACCATAAGTGCTGTTCCTCCGTATGATACAAAAGGTAATGTAAGTCATGTTAATGGAATTATTTTAACATTTACTCAAACATTTATAAAAACCTGCCATAAAATCAAAGATAAAATTCATACTGATAAATATTGATAATACTTATCTCTTACATAAGGCAATTTTTTTATAGCAAAATAAGCCAAAACAAAATATAATGCAAATAATATAGTATTTCATAAAAATCAAATCTCTTCTGAAAATGCTGCAAATATAAAATCACTTTGTGCCTCTGGTATAAACCCAAATTTTTGTAATCACTTTCCATATCATTTTCAAATAAATCAGCCAGCTCATATTCAAATAAGTCATTGCTGTGTTTGATAACCTATTCACTGCTCTGTTTTATCTATAGAAGGATTCAAAAAATAATCAAATCTTTTCTTTATATAATGAAATTGCATTCAAACTGTAAATGTAAAGATAAGTCATAAAACTAAACTTACAGCTACATATTTAATTTTTCATCAAGCAAAAGTATATAAAATAAGAGCAACAGGTCATAAAACTAATAAGGTTCCCAAATCAGGAATAAGTAAAAAAAGAAAAGTAGAAACTCAAACGACTATCAACATTGAAATATATCATTCTAAAGATCATAATATCTTATTTTTTTTAACTAACCATCCAGAAAAAAATATTATAAATGCTAATTTAACAAAATCTCAAGGTTGAACAGATCATAAACCAGGAAAATGCAACCATCATCTAGCTCATTTTAATTTTAATCATAATGGAGTAAAAACTAACAACAAAAAAAATAATGTTCACAAAAAGAATTTTCATCTATTCTTCTTAATAAAATCTAACGGAACATAATAAATAATACCTGCCAAAATAAGAGCTATAAAAAGATGTTCAATTTGTCTAAAAAAATAAAAATAATTACTAGGATCATGGAATTGATGTAATGTAAGTTGAAATGAGGAAAAAATACTTACAGAATAAATTGCAAATATTCAAAACACAATAAGCAAAGCTCAAACTATAAGTATTGGCATAAAACATAAACAAAAAATATTAAAATAATGTCTTTATATCTTTTTTTTCAACAATATCATCAGTATTATTAGACATTTGTCATACTACTTTTGTATAATTTGTCCTTTTTTTATTATTCAATAAAGATAAATCTATAGCTAAAAACAAATTCCATATGAGTCCAACTACTATAAATCATCATAAAACATAAAATCAATAAGTAAGCTGATAGAAAGATGCACTTTGAGTGTTCGATAATAAATTTATATAATCTTTTGTATAAATTAACAAACTAGCATGTAGAAATAACACTCAAAAATTTAATATTGCTTCATTTTGTTCAAATCAAAATATACTTTTAATAAAATTTTTAAATGTATATGAAATATTCCAAATTATTATAAATAATAATGTAAATATCAAAATTATACTAGTCATTAAAAACTTAGTATTTATAAAAGAATATGTATTTCATTCTATCTTTATAAATGGAAGTAAAAATTCTAAAACAAAAAGCACAAAAAGAAATAATATAAATACTTTTTCTAATTTTGTATATCTTTTCCATTTTTTATTAACAATTCTTGGAAACTTACTCATTAAAAAGAAAATTACAGAATAAAAACAAAATCTAATCTTAAAATCATATTTGTATACAACAGATAAAACTGTACTACTTATCATATTGAACCTGTTTCAAAATCTATTTTTATCCTTCCATTGCAGTTTTAGCTCATACTATTTCTGATATTTCTTGAGTTACAGCAGCTTGTCTTTGTTTATTATAAGATATATTTAATTTTTTCTTAATTTCTATAGAATTATCTTTTGCTCATTTCATAGCAATCATTCTTGAAGCATGTTCTCAAGTTTTATTTTGTAATATTACACCATAAACCATATCTGCAATAAATTTCTTATAAACAAAAGAATAAAAATCTTCTTCAGATGGTTCTATAATAATATCAGCATTATATTCATCATCTAAATTAACTTCTAACTCTATATCTTTTGCAAATTTTTCAAAATTTTCTCTTTGTAATGGAAATACTTGTAAAGAAGATGGTAATTGCAACATAGTATTTTTAAAATAATTATAATACACAGAAATATTAGAATATTTTCATTCGTCTATACCTTTCCATATCATAGATCTTAAATTATTCAGGTCTGACTCTGTAAATCAATCTTTAAGATTTTCAACTCAAATTACTTCATATCAAGATCTAGAAAAAAATTCTAAAGCTTTCTTTCAAACACAAAACACCTCTACTTCTTCTCTTTTATTTTTAAATTCAGAATGTATCTTTCTAAAAAGTTTAGAATTTAAAGCTCAACATAATCATTTTTCAGTAGATACTGCAATAATAAGTTCTTTCTTTCAAGAAATATTTTGACTTGCTCCAAAAATATTTGATAAATTAATCATATCTAACACATACAAAAATTCTACCATATATTTCTTAAAACTATCTGCTTTATCTTTTATCTTTTGTAATTTAACAGTAGAAACTATCTCCATAGCAGAAGTAATTTTTTGTATATTTCATATAGACTTCATCTTTGCTTTTATAGCCTTTGCATTTGCCATCAGTTTTTATAATTTATGTTTTAATAAAATTATTTTGTAGTATTAGATTTAGTATCTGTAGGTTTTACAGGTTCTGACTTAATTTTTACATTATTTGTATTAACTCAATTAATTTTTATATCAGAAGAATTAATTTTTATAGGTGTAGTTTTAATATTAGAAATAGCAGTATTTGTAGCTAATTGTTTTTTATTCATATAAGGGTAAACTATCGCACAAGTTGTAAAGATAAGTATACTTATAATAGCACTTTTTTTTAATGTTCATTCCATAGATTTTTTACTTCAATATTCATTAGAAGTTGTCATACCACCAACTCAAAATCAAATTCATCATTTTGGTGTCATAAGTGCTATAGTAACCATAAATATTAATCCACTTAGAATCATAATTGCAAATGTTAATGTAACCATTTTAATATTTTAAATATATAAATAACTTTTAATATATAACTTTTTTAAGACCAAGTTCAATTTAATTATCAAGCTCATGCATAGCTTGTCTAATTTTTACAAGATTTTCAGAATAGAACACATCTCTTTTTCATCATTTAATATTATTTGTTCTTTTCCAATCTTTAAGTAACATCAGTATGATCATATTTGTATCTAATTTAGGATGAAATTCATTTTTATCTAATCATTTAAAAGCTACTTCTTCATCTATTTGTGAAATTAATACAATTTTAAGAAATTCTCTATATTCTTCTAGCATAAAAGTCAAATTTTTATACTTGTTTCTTATTCAATCTAACAAGGTTTTCAAAGTTTTAACATCAAGTATATTATTTTGTTTTCTAGCAGACAATAATTGTTTTTGAAGAGCTAATAAATTTTTAGTATCCAATAAATATTCTAATTCTTCTTGAATATACTTCAAACTAGTTTCTACCTTTGACTTTCAATCTATTAATTGTTCTAATCTAAGTATATCCCTAGCTTGTTCTTGAGCTAATTTTTGATCAACTGCATTTAAGTAAGCTTTCATAAAACTAAATTAGTATATAAATTTTTATTAATTATAAGAGTCCAATATTTTCTACATTTCTTATTTTTCATAAATATACATTTCAAGAATATCTCACTCTTTAAATCTTTTTCAAGTTCTTACTCTTATTCAACATTCTCTACCAGCCTTTACTTCAGAAACATTTTCTTGATCAATCTTTAAAGATGTAACTTTTCATCATCATAATTCCTCATCTCATCTTTTAATAATAAAGTGAGACCCATTTTTTATAGATCAATCTATAACTTTTCATCATAAAATCATATCATTTCATTTTTTGAAGAACATAGCTATCATCTCAAATTTACCAATATATACTTCTTCAACTTCTTTTTCTATCATTCAAGAAGCTAACTTTTCTACATAATCTAATAATTCATATATAATAGTAAAATTTTTAAATACTATCTTTTTCTGTACTAATTTTTTCTTCAAAATAGATTGTATAGAACTATCAAATCAAAATATGAATGCTCAAGATGCTTCAGCTAAAGCTATATCAGTTTCTTTAACTTGCCCTACTTCTTCATGTATTATTTTTAATTCTACTCATTCTGGTAAAGTAACTTTTCATACTGCATATTTCAATGCTTCTAATCAACCAAAATCTCAAGCTTTCAAAATAACCTTTAATTCTACCTTTTCTCAAGCCTTCATTTTATCTAACAATGAAGATAATACAGTTTTATTCTTTTGTTTTTTAATAAGTTCCTTAATTTTTCATACTTGCTTTTGAGCCTCCTTATCAGAAGGGAAAACTTCAAATATTCTTCAACTTTGAGGAACATCTTCAAATCACATTACTTGAACAGGATCTCAACCATTCACTTGTTTAACTACTTTTCAAGTCCAATCTTTCATAAGTCTTATCTTACCATACACATCATATGCTACTACTGAATCTTTTTTATTTAATGTTCAAGTAACCAACAATAATGTAGCTATAGTTCATATTTTATTATCTTTTGTTCATTCAAGAATAACTCATACACCTGGAACATCAGGATTATATTTTAACTCTAACATTTCAGCTTGTAAAAGTATGTATTCTAGCAATTCATCTACTCATTCTCAAGTAATAGACGACAATCAAACAAAAGGAGTATTACCACCCCAGTCTTCTGGCATAAGACCATATTCAGAAATTTGAGATCTTACTAAATCAATATTAGCATTTGGTTTATCTATTTTTGTAATAGCAACGATAATACTTACTCAAGCATCTTTAGCATGATTTATAGCTTCGATAGTTTGAGGTTTTACTCAGTCATCTGCAGCCACTACAATAATTGCAATATCTGTAATTTTTGCTCATCTTGCTCTCATAGCAGTAAAAAGTTCATGTCAAGGAGTATCTATAAAAGTTATCTTTTTTCAATTATGAGTAATTTGACTTGCTCAAATACCTTGTGTAATACCACCAGCTTCTCAAGCAACAATATCAGTTTTTCTAACATAATCTAACAATTTTGTTTTTCAATGATCAACATGCCCCATAATTGTAACAATAGGAGGTCTTTCTTTTAAATTTTCTGTTGTAGCATTTTTACTCTCTATAATTTTATCAATATCACCTTCAAACATAGATTCAACTCAAGATTGAACATTCTCTCTTTCTACTTTTACCATAAAATCATCAGCCAAAAGTGCAATAGTTTCAAAATCTACAGAACTATTTATACCAACAGGCATTCAATTTAAAATAAATACTCTAATAATATCATTTGCTGGAACTCACATTTTTTCAGACAATTCTTTTACACTTACAGTATCTCAAATTATTATTTTATCTTTCTTTTTTAAAGTATCTGAAACTTTCAATTTTTTATCAACCTTTTTAGGTTGTGGTTTTGATCTTCTAATTTGTTCTTCTTTTCTCTTAGCTATATCAGATTTCTTATTTATTTTAAATGAAGTTTTATAAGATGTAGTAGTTTGTTGTTTAATTTCTGGTTTCTTATATTCTCTTTTAGGCTTTACAGGTAAATCTTCTTTTTTAACTATTTTAATAGATATCTTTTTCTTTTCTTCAATTTTCTTTTCTTCTTTTGGTTTAGTTTGTTTTTTTTCTTCTTTAGCTTCTACTCATAAAGTACTTGCCAAAAAATCCATTCATCACAAATCGTGGGAAGTTAAAGTTTTATGTTCTTTTTTAGTAATTGTAGCTTGTTTTTTTCATTTAGAATCTGTGTGTTTTTTAGAAACTTTTCTAGATTTTTTAATATTATCTTCAGATGAAATTACTCTTTTAGTAGATATTTCCTTTTTCTTTGTATCAGTCTCTTTTTTACATTTTTTAGTAGAAATTTTATCTTTAGTTACCTTTTCTTTTTTAATTTTATTATTTTTTCATAAGAATGGTTTAACTTTTTCAAACACACTATCACCTATCCTACTTGTTTTAGGCGAATATTCTTTTCAAGTATGTTCCTTTAACAAATCTAATAAATTTGCCTTTGAAATACTATACTCTTTTTCTATCTCTGAAATCTTTATCATATAATTCTTTAATTAACAAAAAAAATAAAAAAACTTCATTAACTTATATAGAATTTACTTATAAAATCAACAAATTTTAACATTATATAAATTTTCAACCAAAAAGCCCCAAAAATTTTATTCAAACCCATATATTTATACTTTAATTTTAATACAACCCATAAATTGAAAAATTTGCCCACTTATGGTGTTTAATTACTTTTAATACAACTGTTCTATCCATAAAATTTCATTTTGAAACAACATAAGAATATGGAGAAACTAATTTATTACTTGTATTCTCCATACATATCGAAGATGCTTCCTTTGCTCAAATAACAACAAATGGAGAATTAGTTACATCAGTTGGATATGTAATTCAAGCAACTGAAAATTTATCATTTAAAGAAATATTTCAATTTCAAGGAATATTAAATATCTTTTTCTTAGTATTAGAAATATATCATAAAACTATATCTCAACTGTAATGCAAACTAGTATTTGTAAAATCTCAATGTAAAATTTGCATATTTTTCCCACTGTAAAGTGCCTCTCAAGATGCTTTGTCGTAAACTAAAGGTGTAAGTAGTCCATCTCAAGTTCATAATTTTACCCAATTTTTTTTATCTGCACAATAGTTATTTCATCACAACAGACTTTTAGGATTTGAAGAAATATAATGAGATAATGATATGTTTTTTACAGAAAAATTGTAATTTACTCAAGTAAAGTTTTTTCTAATTGTCTGAGAGTTTCAAGTTATTTCATCATCAAATCACATTCCGTGCCCTTTCATTTTTCATAATTCTAGTTCAATACCAGCATATGCAATGTAATATGCTTTATAATACTTATAATTTTCAGAAGAAATTTGAACAAGATTAAAAACATATTTTGTTATCAAAAGTCAAATTAATCAAATTATCAATGTAATAAATAATGTTACTATTATAATATTTCACTTTTTATTTAAAATCATATTTAATTATCATAATATCTAAAATTAAATCATTCTTGAACTGAATATTTTATATTTCTATACCAGGTAGCAGAGTTATAATATTTTGATTTTATTCATAGAAGGACCAGGACAAATGGTTGTTGATTTTTATTAGTAAAAACTTTAAAAGGATTTTTATAAGGAATTATTTTAAAAACCAACTTATCTACCAAACTATCTCAAGTTCTAGTAATTGGTATATTTACTGAAAATCAAGTTTTATATTTTTCTAAAAATATTGCTCCAGATTGTTGATATAACTTATAATTATAATTGTTTCATTTAAGATAAAGATTTCAAGTCCATCATAAAGTATTTTCCAAATTTGTATATTTTGAATAATCTATTTCTGAAGAATCTGCTAAATTTTGTAAATTCTGGTTAAAAAACAATAAATCTTGCGAAATATTTTTATTATCTGATTGATAAATATAAAGTTGAGATGCTGTAATATATGCTTTGGAAAGTAATACAAACAAAATAGCAGTAATAATAACCACTATTGTAATCTCAACAAGTGTAAATCATTTTCTAAAATTCATTTTTTATAATAAACAATCTAAAAATTATTATCTCCAATTTGATATAAATCACTCTAATATTATATTTCAACTAATAGCTCAGTATTGATATTTTACAATTGAACTAATTTTGTAAATATTTTTTGTCATAACTCATTCTCAAGATAAATATGCTCAAGTAAAACTAACATATCTTGCAAAAGGTGTTTTTTCTCAAGTTAAATAATTATAATAAAATCAACTATAAATAGTTTCTCAAACTGAATTTAAAAAATCTCAAGTTTTCAAATATAATCTTGTATTCAAAAAATTAGGATTTGAAATTTCTTCCATTCTATTTTTGTATCAAGTTAGTTCAGTCCAAACTAAATATGATTTTCAAGGTCAAAAATATTGTTTTGTTGTGTCTTCTCAAGTTAAATAATTCCATTCTTGAAATTTAATATTATTTGAATCTCTCAAATTATAAACAACTTCCATACCTTGTTTTGCAAGTAAAGTTGCTTGAGTGCTTAGGTAAACTTTTTTTGATAATAAAATATTTTTATTTAAAATAATCAATAAAACTAAAATTCATGCACCAAAAATAATTATTGCAATAATAGTTTCTATAATAGTAAATCATTTTTTTA
>JALUXR010000015.1 GCA_027013285.1 Candidatus Altimarinota bacterium
TCCAATCTTCTATTTCTTATCCAAGGATGTAACAAAACTTTATCAGAAATATTCAAAATATCTTCTAGTGTTTTATTTGAATTATTTATAATTTCCCAATCTTTTTCTGGTATAGCATTTATAAATTTTTCTAATTCTAAATCTTCTAATCATCCATTTACTCTAATTTCTTCTTTTTTAACTTTTAACAAATCCAATCCTTCTGGGATAGCCAAAAATAATGCAGCAGACATATACATTTGTTGAGGAAGTTCTTTTACAATTTTATTTGGATTTAATAAATATCTTTTTTTATACATCAAAACTGTAGTATATCCATACTCAAAATCCCTTTCTTTATCTATTATATCTCATGCAGACAAAATATCTTCATCTGTATAAAATTTTTTATAATTTTTAAAATACAATCATTTTTGAATATAATCATTTACCAAATCTAAATAACTTTCTTTTGTATATAAATCATCTATTTTAATATTTCTATTTCTAGAAGCTTGTTTGTATAAATTTAATAAATCTAACCTTCAAGCTACTTTTTGCCAAGAAGTATTTTCTATAGAAATTTTATCTACAGCAGATTTTAATGAAATCCTTGAAATTTCTTCTGTTTTTATATTATTTATTAAATATTTTTTTAATTCTATTTCAAACTCTTCAAATTTACATTCTGGTAAATCAAAAGCTATTTTATCAAAAAGTTTTTTTATTTTTTTTATGTTAAATTTTTGTTCTTTTCCATCTTTTTTAACTACATTTATTTTATATTTTTTGTCTATATCAATTTCTTGTTTTTCACAATGTGCTTTTCATCTGTATAAAATATAAGATTTAGCAACATCATATTCATTTAGAGCAATCAATGATTTTTCTACTAGATCTCATAATTGTTTAGTAGTTATTTTTCAATCTTGTAAAAATTCTTCAGAATTAAGTTTAAAAATATCTATTACTTCATCAATTTTTGTAGGAGCTTGATGGACAGATTCATAAGTTTTTGAAAGTGAAATTCTCAATTTTCAAGAATCAAATTGTTCTTCAACTCCATTAGTCTTAATTACTATTATTTTCATATTTAAAGTCATTTATTTAATTAAAATAATTTTATAATTCATCAAGAAATGTTTGAAAATCTTTCTTGGTCTTAAATCAATAATAAACACTTGCATAACGAATCGAAGCTACGGTAGAAATTTGTTTTAATCTATATATTACATCTTTTCATATTCTTTTTGCAGTAATTCACTGTTTATTTTTCATCCATTCAAATTCTAAATCTGAAAGCATTTTCTCTATCTGTCATATATCTATATTTGTTTTATTAATTGCCTTTATAATAGATTTTTCTAATTTATTTCTATCATACGAAACTTTTTCATTATTAGATTTTATTACCATAAATCTTGTAATAGACAATCTTTCATAAGTTGTAAACCTATATTCACAATTTTCACATTCTCTTCTCCTTCTTGTTTCTTTTCATTCTTCTATATCTCTTGAATCTATAACTTTCGTAGAACCAGCACATTTAGGACAAAGCATAATAAATAACAGTAAATTATAAATACTATATCTTGTAGCTTTTTTAAAACTATAATACTATATATAGTAAATTATTTTTATTTTTCAAACAATTTTTTAAGAAAAATAAACAATTGAATTAGCATATTTTTTTATTAAATTTAAAGTAGTTTTAACAAATAATTATTTAAAAATGTATGATATACAAATTTTTATAGAAGATAATTGACAATTTGCCTGAAGAATTCAAATTGAAGATGAGATAATTTATGCTTTAGCAAATACACCAGAAGAATTAACAAAAGAAATTAAAGAACTTATAGATATTATCATTAAAAATAAAAACATTAAAAATAAATTAAAACTTAATAAAATTTTAATGTATCTAAATTATAATAATGCCATTAACATACAAACAAATAATTAAGATAATAAATGATTTTTGATTTAAAAAAATAAGAATTAGAGGTTCTCATTATAGATTTGAGCTTAATTGAAAGTGAATTACTATTCCATTTCATAAAGAATTTCCTCCAAAAACATCACAAAGTATTCTAAAAGATATATCAAATTTTACTAAAACTGACTATAAAGAAATTATAAAAAAATATAATATTAAACTTTAAATTATTTTTATTTTTCAAATAAATTTTTAATAACTTTTAAAGTCAATTCTTCTTGTGAAATTCAAGATTTTGCTAAAGTAAAGTGGTAATTATACTTTTTTAATAAAATATCATTATTTAAGAAATCTGCTCACAGACATTCCCATAAGTAGATATTAGTTCAACTTTCCAAATATGACCAAAAATTTGAATACAATTCTATTTTTCATTCCAAGAAATTAACAATATCTTCAAAATAATAAGTTTCATTATATTTTGTATTAACTTCTTTTATAAACTCAAAATTTAAACTTCATAGAGTCCATACAAAATAACCTAAAACATCATTTTTTCAATTTTTTAGCTGAATGATATATTTTCAGTTATTTTCCAAAGCTAAATTTTTTAAATTAGAATCTATCCTTCCTAATTGATATGCTAAAAATCTAGTATTTAAATAATTTTCAATATCTTTTAAATAATCTTCTTTTCATACTTCAAACAAAACAGGCTCTTTCTTCAAATTTCTTGAAAAATCTATACTTAAATCTTGCTCAGCCTTGTAATATTCTCACTCCAAATAAGGTATTTTCTCAACTTTTTGTAAATTTCACTCTTCAAAAATATATCTTCACATCCATTCATATTTATCTTCTCAAATTTGTTCTCAAACTTTATTCAAAGCATACATAGGATAATCTATTCCAAAATCATTTGAGATTTCAGTTTCCATTTTAATATTTTCATCCAAAGACATAATTTGTAATTTCAAAGCATCTGTTACAAATTCTTTTACAGGAAAAATAATTCATTGTCCGATAAATCATCTTACAAATCAAGGTAAGTTATAGATATTTGCTCAAATTCATTCTTCTTCCATAGCTGATATATTATTGTAATGTTCATATATTTCTCAAATCCTCTTTTGTTTGTATTCATCTGCAAATTCTTCTCTATAATCTTTTGCTAAATCAACTATTTGTAAGTTTCATTCTAATTCATTTCTAGTAGATAAATACAATCTAGTTTTGTAATCTTTTTCAATAAATAATTTATAAACTTCACCAATTCATTCTTCAAAATCTCAAGGAATTATATCAATTTCTGAAAACACTATTTCTTCATTATTTCTTACAGACAAAGTCATTACATCAGCTTCATTTGTTATCGAAATATCAGGAAAAATATATCATCTTACTACAACTCCATTTATTTTATAGTCTTCTTTATTTTTTAAAATTTTAATATCACAATCTAACTCACTTATGAGTATTTTCTTTATAAAAGCTAAAGTTTCTGGTAAAAGTAAGATAGGGTTGTTTTTTAATTTTGAAAAAATATTTATCAAGCTGTAAGGATCTAAATGATCCATATGTGAATGAGAAATAAAAACTGCATCTACAGTTTCAAGTAAATCATAATTTATATTTACAATAGGATTTCTTTGCATAAGATCAGCTACTGAGTAAGAACTTAACCAGGTATCAGACAAAATTTTTACAGTTTCTCATTTACTATTTTTCATATTTATCAAAACTTCTGAATGTCCAAGATAATCAATTATCATTTTAAATGTTTTAAGTTTATAAAATATAAA
>JALUXR010000016.1 GCA_027013285.1 Candidatus Altimarinota bacterium
TTGATTAAAATTATCCAAATTATTTTGAATATTATCCATAGACTTTAGGGAATTATTCATAATCTCTCAAACTTTTAAAATATTTCTACTTTGTTTTTGTAAATTATCATAAGCTTGATTCACCTGATTATGAATATTTTTAACCTTAGGTTTTGCTTGATCTATTTGATTATTTATTTGTAATATATTTTTATTAAAATCTGTTATATAAAATTTTAAATTAAAAGTATTTAAAAAATATAAAATTTGTAATCACAAAAAAATCAATACTACAAGAAAAATTATTTTAATACAATTAATAACATTTATAAACATAGCCTAAAATTTTAATTTACCTAAAATCATCTTTAAGTACCCATTTGTAGTTCATAATACATTTGATATACCTGATGTAGTATTTTTTAATAATTCTATACTTGGTTGTAATTTAGTCAATGTTCCATTAGCTAATCACATAAATTTATTAGTTTTTTTCAAAACAGGTTGAACATTAGTCAAAGTTCAATTTACAGTCTTCATACTTACATTTGCAGTATCTAATAATTTATTTGTTTTCTCTAAAAGTGGAGTTACTTTTGTCATATTTCAATCTACTATTTTTAGATCCTTTACAGCTAAATCTGTTAACTGATGTGTTTTTTTTACAATAGGTTTTGTAGATATAATCATTTCATTAGCATTATTTGACAAATTACCAACATTATCCAATATTCAAATAACTTTCACACTAATCACTAAAAGATTAATTCAAACCAATACAAACACTACTATACCAACTATTTTGGTAAATGATAATATCTTTTCTAACATATTTATTATTTAATTAATTTTATAAATCTTTTTTCAACTTATCCAACACTTCCAAAGCCTGCAATGGAGTTAGATTATTTACATCTATATTTTTCAAAACTGAATTTAATTTATTATATTTCTCCTCGTACTGCTTGCCCAAGCTGTCCGTGCCAAACAAGCTGTCTTGCTTGACTATCCTTTTCTTATTTTCTAAATTTTGTAAAATTTTCTTTGCATTTTCTATAATTTCTGTAGGTAATCCAGCAAGTTCTCACACATGAATTCAATAAGATTTGCTTGCACCACCAGGTACAATTTTTTTCATAAAAATAATTTTTCACTCATTTTCATAAACAGCTACAGAAAAGTTTTTTACTTTCTTTGGATATTTTTCTTCAAGTTTGATAAGTTCATGATAATGAGTTGCAAACAAAGTTTTTGCTTGTAATTTCTGGACAATATATTCTATCACAGCTTGAGAAATAGCCATACCATCATAAGTTGAAGTTCCTCTTCACAATTCGTCAAAAATAATAAATGACTTTTCATCAGCATTATTCAAAATATTTGCAACCTCTATCATTTCTGTCATGAAAGTAGATTGATTTTTCACCAACACATCACCCGAACCAACTCTTGCAAAAATTCAACTTAGCAAAGGAGTTTTACACATCTTGGCTGGCACATACAAACCACAATGAGCCAAAAGTAAAATCAAAGCATTTTGTCTCAAATAAGTAGATTTTCAACCCATATTCGGTCAAGTAATAATATGAACCAATTCATCAGACCCCGGGGTTGTTTTATTTTTTTTAACCCCAGGATCAATTACCATTTCTAAATCATTTTCTATAAAACTTTCATTTACTGGTAAAAATTTTTCAATTACAGGATGTCTTCATCAAATAATTTCTATTTTATCAGTGTTTAAGTCAGGTTTTGTATAATTGTAATTACTAAAAAATTGTCATAAATTTACAAATATGTCTACTTGTCCAACTTGCTGTGATAATTCCTCTATTTGGGTAGATAATCAACTTAAAGTTTGTTTCCAACTGTCTAATATTTCTTTTTCCTTATCTTGTAATTGATAAAGTGCAGTCAAACTTTTTTCTTCAAGCTCTTTCAAATATGGACTAATATATCTTTCAGCTATCTTCAAAGTCTGTTTTCTAGTAAAATCAAATTTATCTCATTCTAATTCATGAAATGCTTTTTCAAATTTTTCTACATCCTTTTTCGAAACCTCTACCAAAAATCATTGATTATTTACATATTTTATTCTTACATTTACTCATAATTTTTCTACCAATTCTTGCTGATAATCCAAAATTAATTTGTCAGAATGATAAGCCAAACCTCTAAGCTCATCAACTTCATGAGAAAACTCATCTTGAATAAAATCTTTTTCGACAGTAAAGTTTTCATCTTTTAATCACTTATTCAAAGTATCTAACAAATCTTTTAATTCATCTGTTAATTGAATATATTTATTATCAATTTGAGTAATTTGATAGATCGTATTTAATGAAATTTTAAGTTTTAGCCAATGAAATGGATTATTTGATTTTGTCAAAATAAGGTAAGAAAGTCTTTCAATATCGTAAATTTCTTTTAATAATTTCCTAATTTCGTCCCCGGGAACGAATTCTATAAAATATTCAAAACCTTTTTGTCTATATTCTAAAATACTTAAATTTCTAAGAGGATGTAAAAGCCAATTTCTAAAAAGTCTAGAACCTGCAGAAGTTGTAGTTTGATCAAGTATGTTTAACAAACTGTTTTTCTTATTTTGATCATAACTAGACTGTAAAATTTCAAGATTTTTTATAGTCAAAACATCAAAATATATGTTATCTTGTTTCTCTTCAAATCTAATTTTCAAAATATTAAAATCCAAATTCAACTGTTCCAAATATTCTAAAAACATTCACAAAACTTGCTGTTTCTCTTGTTTATCAAGTGCTTGTCAAAAACTGTCTAATCTGTCTATTTTAGTTTTTAATTTTATAATTTCCTCATAATCATAAGGAATAGACAAATGAGTTGCAAAAGGATTTAGAAACTTTGAAATATAATCTTCTATCTCTTCCTTATTTTCTATATCAAGTGGTAAAATAAATTCTTTTGGTGAAATTTTAAACAAAGTATCTTTCAACTCTTCTAAATTATCTATCTCCTGAATATTAAAAACTCAAGTAGAAACATCAGAATAAGCTAAAAAATATTTTCAATTATTTGATATCATAGCTAAAATATTATTTTCATTTTTTTCTTCTTTTACATAAGTTCAAGGAGTTATGACTTGAGTAACTTTTCTTTCAACTACCTTTCATGGAACGACTTGTCCAATCTGTTCAGCTATAGCAATTTTGTAATTAGCTTCAAGAAGTTTGGGCATATATTTTTCCAATGAATGAAAAGGAATACCAGCCATAGGCACAAGATTAGACGAATTTCTATCTCTAGTTGTCAAAGCTATGTCCAAAACTCTAGCACAAATTTTTGCATCATCATAAAAAGTTTCATAAAAATCTCACATTCTAAAAAAAAGTATAGCATCTTTATAATTAGCTTTTATATCTACATATTGTTGTTGTGCTGGAGTAAGTTTTTTCATAAAAAATAAATTTAAAATAAATGAAATTAAAAACTATAATAGAAAAAAGTAAATAAAATTCAATAAAGAGTAAGTCCAAAATT
>JALUXR010000017.1 GCA_027013285.1 Candidatus Altimarinota bacterium
TTAATATTATTAAATGTCATTTTAGCTCAAGTATCTGAATCTGTTTTCGCAACACCAGTAAGATAAAAATCAGTTCAAGAAAGGATAATAGCAGTACAACTATGAACTGTATCATCACCATCTGGTTCTGAAAAATATACATATCAATTTCATGATCTATTTACATGTCAAGTCAATAAAAAACCTGAATAATCAGTTCCACAGGCATTTCATGTAAAAGAATTAATCAAGACAGCTGCAGTTGATGTACCAGTATCAAAATCCATTGTTACATCATCTCATGTAGCAGTTCAATGTAGCAGACTAGCTGTATTATCTGCATACGTATTTACTCAAAAAAATACAGCAAATACAAGTATTAAAGCAAATACCAATTTTTTCATTTTTTTTTATTTTTATTTTATAAAACTTATTACTATCTAATTATAGTATAGATTTTTATTTTGTCAATATTTTCTTACATTTTTGCTTTTCTGGATAAGGAAGCTGATTACATTTACTTATGTCTCCATTTTTTATAACTTCATCAAATTCTTTTTGTAAATTACAATTTCTTCTTGTAAATTCGTCTACTATCTTACCACATTCCCTTGCTTTAAAATACTTATTATCCAAACATTTTTGTTTTAAATAAGTTAATTTGCCACAATTAGCTAATTTATAATTTAATTGTTCATTTTTTACTATTTTTTGACAATAAGATTTTTTTTGAGAAGATAAGTTATTACAAAATTTAATTCATTTATCAACTGCCATTTTTATAATAGCTTTGTCATAAGCAGACAAATCATCTTTAATAGTATTTTTTTTAATAGCTTGTGTTTTTTTTATAACATTCTTTTGATTAGTATTTTTAGAACTATTTGAACTATTTTGAGAACATCAAGATAAAATAACAACAAACAAAAACAACAATAAGTATAATTTTTTCATTTTTATTTTTTAATAAGTAAAGTAGCTTAAGTATAAAAATTTATAAACATTTTGTCAATCTTAAAATAAAATTTTCAAACAAATATACAATTTAAAAATATAATTTTCTATATTCTTCTATCATTTTATCTTTTGTTAATTTTTTATCATATCAGTAATTATTCTTTTTTCACTTAAAAATATTGTGAAAACACCTTAAGAATTGCTGTTTATCTCAGATTTTAAAGAAATGACAATCTCAAAAATTAATTTCAGGTATTCACCCAACATTTGATAAAACAGAAGTTTTTCATAAAGCTGAAAATTCTAAAGCCGTATAGCCAAATCCTTCACTTCTTGAAGGAACAATTCAAATATCAGAGATATTCATATAATCATAAACTTCATTATGTTCAACTTCAAACAATATTTTAATTCAATCTATATTTTTAGTTTTTTCTAAAATATTATTTATTTTATTTTTATTATTCTTTTCCAAAAGCAAAATTAGTAATTTAAAATTTGGATTTAATTTTTGAATATCCTGAAAATTATCTAACAAAAAATCTAATCATTTAGTCCATCCGGGTCTTCCAGCAAATATCCCTATAACATCAGTTTCTTTAAATCATAAATCTTTTCTTTTAATGTTTCATTTTAGTTTAATTTTATCAAGTCAATTATAAATAGTTTTTGTATTTTCCAAATTATAAGAAATTTTTGCTATATTTTTAACATGATTTGAGACAAATACATAATTAAATCACATTTTGTAAATCCAATCTTCTACTTTTTTATAAAAAAATCACTTTACTTTTCATTTAAAATCATACCAATTTTTTCATAAAATTTCGTGAGAAGTTAAAATAATTTTAGCATTTATCCAAAAACTTAAAAAATAAACTACATAAGCTGAATTATAGGTGCTTGTATGAATTATATCTATATTTTTTATTAATTTTAATCACAAAAATAGAGCAAATAATGTAAAAAAAAATCTATTTTTTCAGATTCTATAAATTTGGATATTTCAGTTTTTTTCATACTTAGGTAATTCTTGAGAAAATCTAGAAGTTAAAACTATTATTTCATTATTTTTATCAATTCCATCTATAATATTTTCAAAAACTCTTTCAACTCATCATTTTGATGGAGTAAAAAAATCTAACACAAATAAAAAATTCATAGAAAAAAATTAATCCTTATAAAAAGTAAATCTCTTTGTTTTAAATTTATACATATTTATTTTTTTTGAAGAAAATTGAACTTTTCCCTTTATTTTTCACATAGCATCTTTTAAAGATTTTACTCATTTCATATTTGGTAAAACAAAACTACCATCAGGATTATTTACATCTCATATAAATATTCATTCATTCAATAAATCTATTTTTTGGACTTCGTCCGGTGTTTTAATTTCTACTGGAGTAAAAACAATATCTATCACAAGAACATTTATTTTTTTATTTGTTAAAACAAATTGATCATAAAGAGTAGAAAAATTATCTACAATTTTTTTATCTCAAAATATAACACCATTTTCAAAAAGCAAATCATCTCAAGCAAATCAAGAAAAAACTACTCAATACTTACTTTCTAAATCAACTTTTATTCACAAAGCTTTTTTTATATCTTCTTTCTTAAACATTTAATTTTACTAACTAATAAATCTAATTTCATAATATTAAAAAAACTTTTATTTTCAACTAATCATAATTAATCTAATATCTTATTTTTTAAACTTAATCAAGATAGTACTTAACAATATTTGAACAAAATAAGCAATTATAAATATTATAACTATTTCAGGCTTATTCCAAGCAATAGCATATAAAAATGAAAGAATAAATCATAATGTTATAAATCTAACAAATCAATTCCAAAATATAGCTTGCTTCATATTATTTTCAAAACTTGAATATTTTAAAATTATTTTTTCTATAACAAACATAATCAAATATAGTAACAAAACTCACAATATCATTTTTCATAACAAAATATTATCAATATCAGTAATTCATCTAATATAATGCAATGAAAAAATGTAAACTATAATCAAAAAACTTGCTCATTTACTTATAAGATTTACATATTTTTTTAAATAATCAGAAAATTTAGTAAATAATAAAATAAATCTTGACAAAATAAAAGGAATAAGAATTAAAACCATAAATCAATAAAAACCATAAATAAGTGTAGAACTTCATTTTTCCTGAAAGCATCAAGGTAACATCTTTCCTAATCATAATTTCTGAGTAGTTTCTTGAATTATACATCAAGATGGCTTTTCTATATTCTTTTGTTTAGATAAATTTACAAAACTAGAACTATTTTTTCATAAAAAAGAATTATTTACAAAAACTGGTAATTTTTTAGTCTGTTGAGATACTTTTACTTGTTGATTTATAAAATAATCCAATCATAAATTAAATGGTATAAAAAAAACTGAAAATAAAAATAAGTTTAAAGCTAAAAGTGTAAATCATACTTTCATATCTGCTCAAGAATGATGTAACCAATTTATTAACAAACCACCTCCAGGAATCATTGCTAACAACATTATTGTAAAAATATAGTAATAATTTTCTAATCAAAAAATAAAATATCATAAAATAAATGCTAAACTAGGAAAAATAATAAAATTTATTAAAATATTCAAAGAAATAAGTTTCTTGTGTCATAATATCTTTTTTATATCTTTAAACTTAATTTTTAATAAAACTGGCATAATCACGAATAAACCAGCAAATATACACAAAAATGTATTAAATCAAAATCATCAAAATAAATAATTTAATAACAAACCAAATAAAATAGCTCAAATAAATAACATTGAATATTTTTAATATAGTAAAAATAGTAAAGAAATACTAAAGATAATCTGTTAAGTTTGTGTTAAGATTTTAATTCTTCAACAATTTGTTTTTTAAAATCTTTATAAGATACTTCTGTTTTTCAACTTTTTAAATTCTTCCAAAATACATCTCACCCAAGTTTTTCAGCTTCGATAATATTCCAAATCAATTCTACTTCTTCAGCTTCGATTTTTTTAGAATTAGATTTTATCGAAGCTACATAACTTGAAATTTTCTCAGGAACATCTTGATCGAGCACAAACGGAGAAAAAATATTATAAAGTAGCTTTTCTGTCTTTTTAATATTATTTAACATTCAGTGAATATGATTGATAATATTAGAATTATTATAATATCTTCATAAAACTTTCGATAAAAAACCAGCTAAATCATTATTCTTTTTCTGTTGTTTTTTAACTTGTTGATGTGCAGCTTTAGCTTTTTTTCAGTCTTCTGCAACTCTTTTTTTATCTTCTTCAGAAACTTTTTCTTGATTAGAATTTCAATTTTCTGATATTTCTCCTAAATTCAATTCCTCTGCTCACATTATTTATTATTTTATAGTTTAAAATTTTTATAATTATTTAATTTTATCACAAATTTATCTGCAAATCTAAGCCTTTTTTCATAATCAGTGTTAAGCATAAATACTATTTTTAAATCTAAGAAATAAGAATCTAAAAAAGCACTTATCTGTTTTTTAAAATCATCTAAGAATACCTTATCTACCTCAGAATAGATAAATACTAAATCTACTCATAAGTCTTTTTTATCATAAAAAAAATCTACTAAAAAAATTCATTTTATAAAAGACTCATTTTGTTTCTGTAAGCTATTTATAAAATCTTTTATATAATAAATAAAAATCTTTTTTATCAATGGTTTTATATTTTCACATATTTCAAGTTGCCAACGATTTCAAGTTTTATTTTTATCAACAATTCAAGCTTTTTCTAAATTATCTATCTGTTTCTTTATAGCTGGAAAAGACTGATCTAGTTTATTTTCTAATTCTCTAGCTGATATTTTATCTTCCTTAAAAAAAAGATATTTAAGAATATCTGCTTTTGTCTTATTTCCAAAAAATAAATCTAAATCCATCTTTTTTCATAAATAATAAATAATTAATAAGGTTTTATAGAAAATGTTGTTTGTAAATTCATACTATATTTAGAAATCATAATAGGATTTATCTTCGAAACATAATTTATAGGATAAAAATTAGTCTTTATACTTATCCTCAAATAAGGAGATATCTGAACTCCAGTATCATACCATGCATGATTTGGAGACTTTGTAGGAAAAATAGCAATATTAAATTTCGAAATAGTTATATCATTTATAGTCATATCTACCCAACCATCATTTGCATCTTTGGGTAAATTATATCAACCACCTGGATAATTTATACCAGTTCAACTACATTTAAATCATTGTAATTTATCACAAGCCCAAGTATCTATTTTTCCATCATTTACTGTAGCTCAAGTTGTTCAATATTTATGTCAAGAACCTATATCAAATCATCTTAATTTTAAAATTTGAAGTTTATACAAAGCTTCTCATCAAGTATAATCTATATTTCAATCATGATTCCAATCTCAAGTTCAAACTAATTTTCTCCTAATAAAAATCCTATGTTTTCCATCTTTTGAAATAAGATATAATTCCTTAACATGCAAATTATCACCAATAGCTACAGGTCAAACTCATAAATCGGTATCATCATCGTCTCATTCACATCACATATAAGAATCTGCATTTCATCCTACATTCCAAAACTGTAATTTATACTCTCCAAAAGATTGCATAGCTCCATCAGAACTAACCTCATTTTCCCAACATCCACTTCAAGCATTCAAATTATCATTACTTTGATGATAAATATAATTACTTCAAGTTATTCAATTTCAGTGATTTCATTCACAATCAGTAGTTGATCCTGGAAATTCTATCTGTTTAGCTGAATCACCTCATTTACTTGAACAATAATATAAAATATTGTCTCATGTATTCACAAAACTGGAATCTTTTTTTATAGAACTACCATTTCAATAGTCAGTAAATTTTTTACAATATCATCAAGTTCCAACATCCCAAGAAAAATTATCTCATCAATCAGAATTACATCAGACCATTTTTCTATCAAAATATTCTTCATAGTCTATAGTATAATTTTTCATTATAATATTTAACTTTTCTACAACATTATTTGTATTTTTTACTAAAATTGATCTAGCATAAATATCAGTTCTAGTTTTTAAAAGAGAAAAATATATCTGTAATATTACAGTAAGAACTATTCATAAAATCACTGAAGCTATAAGTATTTCTATCAATGTAAAGGCTTTTTTTGTAAATTTAAGCATTATTTAATTAAACATCTATAAAATTATAAATCAAACTCATCAAAATCTTTTGGTCTAGAACGAAACAAAGAAGAAATTAATAATGTAGAGAATATTCATAAACAAAATCAAATAAATCACAATAAAAACATTCATGTTCACATCCCTATTTGATTAGATTGAGAAAACAAGAACATAGGCTGGTTAGTAACATACATAAGATTTGTAAAATATAGACCAAAAAATATAAATAAAAATATAACAAACATTGAAATATAAAATATTTTTAACATCTTTTATAATTTTTTAAATAAAAAGTTTAAAACATAAATAATTATTGAAATTATAGCAACTTGAACAAAAGTTCATAATTGAACCGTTGCAATAACTTGTTCATAGTTATTTATTACGTATTGAAATAAGTATATGAATAATATATTTATAAATATTCAAAACAAGCCTAAAGTTAAAATATTTAAAGGTAAAGTTAAAATTTTTACTATTTTTTTAACTATTACATCTAGAATCCAAAAAATAGCTCATATACTTAAATAAGTCCGTAAAGAATATTCATTAAATTGAATATGAAAAAACTTAGGTAAATATTCTGAGATAGTATAAATAACTAATGTATTTACAAATATAGCTGATAATATTCTATTTATAAACATAATATTATTTTACAAATTAAAATCTTTAATCTTTAATAATTTATTTATCAAAACTTCTTCAATATTTTTTTTACTTGACAAAGCCTTGTTTGACAACTTCACTCTGTGCCTTAACACTAACAAAGCAACTGCTTTTACATCTGAATAATCAACTTGTGTGTTTCATTTTAAATAAGCAACTACCATACTTGCTTGTTTCATAGCTATTATTCACCTTGTCGAAGCTCCGATCTGTAAATCCTCATCCTCACGTCTTGTAGCTTCTACAAGTTGGATAATATATTTTTTTATATTTTCAGGAATTTCTATATTTTTTATTTCTTCCTGCATTTGGTTTAAATCATTTTTTGAAAGTATTTGATTAATATTATTTATATCCAAATTAAATGTATCTAAAATTTTTAATTCCTCGTTAAAACTTGGATAATTCACTTCAACCTTAAATAAAAATCTATCTAATTGAGCTTCTGGCAAAGGAAAAGTTCATTCTTGTTCTAATGGATTTTGAGTAGCCATCACAAAAAAAGGTTTATCCAAATTGAAGGTTTCTTTTCAAATAGTTACAGTTTTTTCCTGCATAGCCTCTAATAAAGCAGATTGGACTTTTGGTGTTGCTCTATTTATTTCATCAGCTAACAAAAGATTTGTAAAAACAGGTCATTTTAATACTTCAAATTTTCAGGTATTTTTATTGTAAATTTCTCATCAAATTATATCCGATGGCAACATATCAGGAGTAAATTGAACTCTCTGAAAATCTAATCATAACATCTTTGAAAATACTAAGATTGTTTTTGTTTTTGCTAAACCTGGAACTCACTCAACCAAAATATGTCAATCAGCTAAAATAGATACTATAATCGAATTTATTAAATTATCTGATCAAACAATATATTTTGAAATCTCTTGTTTTAAATCCAAAATTTTACTATTTTTTATATCCAATTTATTTAATTCTTGAAAAAAAACTGTATTTTTAAAATCAATTTCAGACTTTATTTTAGATTCTCATTTTGTATCCAAAGACAAATAAATTACTATTCATCACACTATTACCAATATCAATAATATTAGAATTCACATATATTTATTTTACAAATTAAATTATTCACTCCAGCTTTCACATTTTCAAGTTTTTATATTAACAGTTTTACAAAAATAAGATTTAAACAAAGCCGTTCTTGTATCAACTTCTATTTTATTTTTTTCCAAACATCACTTTGTTCAAACATTAGGACAGTAATAAAAATAAACTACTCAAGTTGAGCCATTTTGTGCTTTATTCTCAAAATTATCTCAAGTATAAAGAATCATTCAAATTCATTCTTGCTGTCATTTAGAAGGATTTAGTCAAGGATTTATAACTACTTTAAGATTTTCTCAACTTATTAAAGTATGGTAATTTACATTATGACAATCATTTATATTATCTACAAAATCTCAACTAAGAAGATATTCTTTTTTCTGATCAGTTCCTGAATATACTAAATCTATTTTTTGTTTTTTAACATTGAAAATAACCTGATAATTCTTTACTTTTTCATATTTATCTCAACTATAAGCCTCTTTTTGTAATAATCAGTATTGAAAAAAACTTGCAATATTAGAATCTATATGAATATAACAAGTATGATATTTACTTCTTGTAATATTTTTATAAGTAAACATTTTTCATAGAGCTCAAATTATAAGTCACATAATCATAATAACTATAAACATTTCTATCAATGTAAATCATTTTCTGAAATTCATTATTCTTAATTTAATTTAAATATTTAATCTTTAAGTGGTCTTACTATAAATCTATATCAGTCATCTCATTGATCTTTCATTAAAATAGGTTTTTCTTCATCAAATATAGACATAATAATTTCTTCTCCTTCAACATATTTTAAGAAATCAAGAATGCTTTTTCAATTTAATCATAAATTAACCATTTCTCATTCAAATATTGCAGACATTTTTGAAACTCATTCTCATAAATCAGTTTCTCAAGATGAAATAATAAGTTCCTCTTCATTTGGAATGAATTTAACATAATAACTTATATCTCTAGAAAACAATGAAACTTTTTTTATAGATTTTTCTAATTCCTTTTTATCTAAAATAATAGATGAATTATAAGTTGGTAAAATTATTTTTTCATAATCAGGATAAGTTCATTGAATAAGATTTGTTTTTATCTCAATTTCAAAATTTCAAATTTTATATTTAAAACTAACTAATTTATTATCATAAGATATATTTACTTCATTTTCACCTTCTTCTTGTAAATCTAAATCAGCTACTTTCTTTATTTCTCAAATTACATTTTTAGGAATTACAACCTCAAAATCTGAAGATAATTCATAATCAGCTTTATATTCTGCTAATTTAAAACTATCAGTCCCTACAAATGCTAATTTATTTTCTTTTCATTTTAACAGCATTCAAGTAATAATTGTTGTAAAACTCTTTTCAGGAATACAAGTTTCTACTCTTTCTATTCATTTACTTAAAACTTCTGAAGATAAAGTCATACTACCACTTACATCTATATCTGGGATAGCAACATATTCATTTATACTAATTCATCTAAACTCAAATTTATCTGTTCAAGTTAATAATGTTAGTAATGTTCCATCATTTTTTCATTCCATTTCTATAGTTTCAGATTCAGAAACTTTTACCGCATCCAATAATATTTTTGAATTTACAGTAATAGCTCATTCAGATTCTATCTTTGCAGGAATACTAATATGTATATATTTATTCATATCAGTAGCTTTTAATTCAAGTGTATCAATATTTCCACTTATAGCTACATTTTCTAAAATAGGTAAAGTAGAATTTCTACTAACAAATCTACTAGCAAGTTCAAGTCATTGTAATAAATCTTTTTTATCAACTACAAATTTCATACTATTTTATTTAAAATTAAAAAATACATAAAATACAAAATCATTGTAAAAAAATTACACATATTTTCAATATTAAAAATCATTAAACTAATCTATAACATATTCTAATAAATCTATTTTTTGTCAAGATTCTAAAATAACATTATCATCCATTATTTCTATTACTTTTCATACTATTTTAATTCAAGAATATATATTTTTAAAAATCATCTCTTTTCAAATATTATTATTAATTTTTTCTACTTGTTCTCACATTAAATAAATAATTTTATCAGTATATTTTTGTCCTTCTTGAGTAATTTTTTTCCCAAACCCCTGTTTTGTAGCTTCGATAATATTTAAAAATCAATATTCATCCTTAGCTTCGATAACTTTATTAAAATCTTTTATAACACCCATAAATTCATTATGAACATTTAATATTTCAGTATTGAACATTTGTATATCTCAATACAACTTAGGATCATGTCCAACATATCTTGCAACCGAGTTTATCATAAGTTTATAAATTGGAGATACAAAATTTAAAGAATCTTGAATATCTATTCACAATCTTCTTATTGTTTCTCAAACTGAAAACATAGTAATATGTGTTAATCATTGGACTACAGCCATCATTTTATCATGATATTTTGGAGTAGTTTCTATTATTTTTGCATTTTTCTTTTCTAAAAAATTTACTAAAAATTTATACCTTTCATCTTTTTTAGTTTTTTCATCTAATGGAGTTAATACAAATATTTGATCAGTAATTTCTTGAATATAAGGTCAAAACATAGGATGAATAGGTATAATCAAACAACTTTCTGGTGCATATTTTTTCATAGTTTGAGATGGAAATCATTTTATAGAACAAACATCTACCACAACAGAATTTTCTTTTGCATACGGAACATAGGTCTTGATTGTTTCTTCCATTTTTGAAATTGGCACTGCAAAAATAACTATATCAGCATCTTTTATTGCTTCTTTATTATTATTTGTAAAAATTAAATTATTTTCTTTCCCTATTTTTTCTCATTTTTCTATATTTCTTCAGGTTATAATTATTTTATTTTCCGAAAAATGTTTCTTTATATAATTTGCAGTCCATAAACCAAAACCAGATGTTCATCAAATAATAGATATTTTCATATTTACTTAAGTTTTAAAATAAATATACTGTTTATAAAAAAATATTATTATTTATCAAATAAATTAAGTTTCAGTAAAGGTTATTTTTTATACTACAAAGTAGATTTTAGAAAATTATAAAACACAAATATGAAAGAAAGAATAATGTTTTTTGTACTTATATTGCTAAGTTCATCAAGTTATTGATTATACATTAGTTTAAACATAAATAAAATTAAAACCAACAAAAATCCTAAATCTTTTTTTGAAAATTCAACTTTTAAAAAACAAAATATACAAGACAATCTAACAAAAAAGAGTAATAATAAACTAAATAAAGAAAATAAAAAGCAAACTGAGATCAGTAAACAACAACTTGAGATACAAAGAAAAGAATATGCACTTAAAATGTTAGCTGAAGAAAAAAGACTTAATGAAATCGAGAAACAAAAAAAATTAGCTGAAGAAAAAAGACTTAATGAAATCGAGAAACAAAAAAAAATAGCTGAACAAAGAAAAGAATATGCACTTAAAATGTTAGCTGAAGAAAAAAGACTTAATGAAATCAAGAAACAAAAAAAATTAGCAAAACAAAAAAACAGAAAGAAAGAAACAAATACTTCATTTCTTGAAAATATAATTAATTCTTCATTATCTGAAACAAAATCAATACCAAATAATACAACAAAAAATACTTCGGTTTTAAATAATATAATAGACTCTTCTTTATCAAAAGTACAGTTTCAAAAAAACAACAATAAAACACTTACAAATAAACAATTAACAGAACAAAAAAAACAAGCTGAAGTTGCTAGACAAAAAAGATTAACAGAACAAAAAA
>JALUXR010000018.1 GCA_027013285.1 Candidatus Altimarinota bacterium
ATAGACTCTTCTTTATCAAAAGTACAGTTTCAAAAAAACAACAATAAAACACTTACAAATAAACAATTAACAGAACAAAAAAAACAAGCTGAAGTTGCTAGACAAAAAAGATTAACAGAACAAAAAAGACAAGCTGAAGTTGCTAGACAAAAAAGATTAGCAGAACAAAAAAGACTTCAAGTTCTTAAAGCTCAACAAGATGCATTAAATAGACAAGCTGCACTATTAAAACAACAACAAGTAAAAATTCATACAACTACAAAAGCTAGTTAATTTTATAAAAATAAATCTTAAATTAATGAAATTAAATAAAAAATTATTACTATTGTTAAGTTTATTACCAATAATAACATTAACATGATGTGAAAATGAATGAAATAATGAGTGAGAATACAAAAGAAATGAAATAAAAAATACTTCATCAACTATAAAAACAAATAACCAACATAAAATGAAAAATAAAATTGTTAAAATGCATATAAGAACTAGAGCTAGTTAATTTTATAATTTAAAAAATACATACAATGATAAAATGAATAATTATTTTCATATTACTATTAGATTTAATTTTAATAAATCCTATAAACATCATAAACTTTAATCTATGAAATATATTTGTTATAATATTCTTACTTTTTTTTGTATATTCAATTTTTATGTTATTTTACAAAAAGAATGATAAAGATTATAACTATTTCATAAAAGAAAATATTCTTATTTTAAGTATATTTCTATTATCAACTATTGTATTTTCACATTTTTTAATAGAACATTCAGGTGAAGAAAATTTATATTTAAGAATATATGGGGAAATAGCATTTATATTTTTTGCTTGAGCTTTATCTATATCTCCAATTATACAAATATTTAAAATAAAATCTGATAATATAAAAAATAACTTAATTTTATTAAGGAAAGTTCTTTGAATACTTACTTTTTTATTTTTAATTAAACATTGATTAGAATATTTTTCTATGGATTATGTATTTTTCAATAAATTTCCTCATAATACATCATTATTTACATATATTTATGATAATTTATTCAAAAGATATGATGCTTTATCTTGAGTTATTGCTTGAATATTTATTATTATTTTATGAATTACTTCAAATAAATTTTCTGTTAAAGTTTTATGAAAATACTGGAAATATATACAAATGTTAGCCTACCCTACTTTTATAATCACTTTATTACATATTGCATTATCTTGAAGATTTGATACTTCTTATGCAATATTATTAGTATGAGTCGTATGATTAAGAACTATATCATATCTATTGAGTATGAATACACAAAATTGATGAAAAGTTACAAAATATCTATGTGTTCCTTGTGGATATATTTATGATGAAACAAAATGAGATGAAGATGGATGAATTCCTCCTTGAACTAAATTTGAAG
Organism: Candidatus Altimarinota bacterium; assembly: GCA_027013285.1. Lineage (GTDB taxonomy): Bacteria > Patescibacteriota > Gracilibacteria > Absconditabacterales > Absconditicoccaceae > S009-33. The sequence continues at coordinate 1,405 of JALUXR010000018.1, forward strand.
ACATTCCAGATAATTGGGTTTGTCCAGTTTGTTGAGTATGAAAAAAAGATTTTATAGCTATTTACGAAAATGAAGAAACTATAGAAATATGAGCACAAATTATAGAAAAGAAGAATTTAACAGAAAATGTTGTTGAATTAGTAATTGAAACAGAACAAAAATTAGAATCTCAATACTGACAATTTGCTAAATTAATTTTAGAAGATAGAGATGGAAAATTTCAAAGATCTTATTCTATAGTTAAACAAGATTGAAACAAAATTAAATTATGTATAAAGGCATTAGATACTTGAAGATGAGGTAAAATAATAAATAAATTAGAAATATGAGATAAAATATCATTAGAATGAATATTTTGAAATTTTATTTTACAAGATACTACAAATCCAAAAGTTTTCATAGCTACTTGAACAGGTTTGGCTCCAATTATAAATATGATAAATCATACTAAAACAGAGAATAATCAATTATTTTTCTGAGTTCAAAATGAAAAAGATTTATTTTATTTAGATAAAATTTTATGAGAGAATAATTTAAAAACTGAAATATTCTTATCAAAAGAAAAAACTGATAAATATAATTTCTGAAGGTTAAATTTATCTAAATATAATTTTCCAGAAAATACTGAATTTTATATTTGTTGAAATCCATCTATGGTAAATACTACAAAAGATTATTTATCAAACAAATGATTTAATAATATTTATTTTGAACAATTTAATTAATTAATTTTATAAAAATGAGAAATATTCCAATTATTATAATAACTATAATAAGTATTTTATGAATATTTATATTTTGATTGTATAATATATCACAAAATAACAAATGTACATGAGTGAGAGCTTATAGTTGTAATAAATAATTTTACATAAAAATCTATAAAACATGAAAATACTTTTAGTAGAAGATAATATAGAAATATCAAATAACATAAAAAAACTACTTAAAACTTATAATGATAATTTTTCTATTAAACAAGTATTTACAATAAAAGAAGCAAAAGAAAATTTAGTTAAAAATAAGTATAATTTAATACTTCTAGATTTAATGTTACCAGATGGAGATGGAATAAATTTTTCAAAAAAGATAAAACAACACTTTGATATACCTATTATAATAATGACTGCAAAATGAGAAGATGATGATAAAATAAATTGATTAGAATCATGAGCAGATGACTATATTGTAAAACCATTTAAAGTAAAAGAACTATATTTAAGAATACAAAGAACTATTAAAATAAACAATATTTCTAATAAAACAAAAATATGAGATATAGAAATAGATTTTGAAGCAAAAAAAGTATATAAAAATTGACAAGAAATACATTTAAAATTAAAAGAATTTCAGATTTTAGAATATCTATATGATATAAAAACTTGATCAAGATTAGACATAATAGAAGAAATATGGTGAAATGATAACACTTTTAGTGCTGATAATAAACTTGATGTAAATATATCATCTATAAGAAAAAAATTATGAAAAGATATTATAGAAACTATAAAATGATTTGGATATAGTATAAAAAAATAAGGTTTAATTAAGGATAAAATAAGAATTAGTTAAGGGACATAATTATAATACAATTACTTCTTTGAAATAGAAGCTTTTAAATATTAATTATTATAAAAATGAAAAAAATGTACTTACTAATGTTATTAGTTTTATCAGGTATGATATTCAATGTCAATTTATCATATGCTGAAGAAGGTGAATGAGGAGAATGAAACAGAATCAAAGCTGAACATAGTTACAATTGATGTGAAATAGGTGAAAGAAATGAACATTCAAATTATAATACATCATCAACTTCAAATCAACAAGCAAGAATTGTAGAACAAAACAGAATCAAAGCTGAACAAGCAAAAATTAATACTCAAACTACACAACCTACAACAACTACTCAGCCTACAACAACTGTAAAAAAATATAATTATGTTAAATGAACAATTAAAACAAAATTACATAATATAATAAAAGTTAAACTGTTTGATAAAATCAAAAATCTATCAACTAGCAAAAAAATAACTGTTTTAAATGCTATAAATAAAAAAGTAGATACTATAAACACACAAATAAAAGGAAAATGAAAACTTACTCAAAATGATAAAGTAAAAATAGAAGTATTAACATATTTACAAGATGAAGTTAATAATTATATTTGAACTATACAAGATCCAACTACAACTATCTTTAATTCTATATTATGAAACTAAATTAAATAATTTCAAACACCTTAGGGTGTTTTTTTAATAGATTTTTAATATTTTATTATTATATTCATTTTATTTATATATTTTTTATTAGTATGAAAATTTCTAATTCAAATAGAATAGCTATTTTATTTTCTTTCTTTACTTTCTTTATAAGTTTATGTTTTTTAACTATATTTGCTTTTTTATATTTTAAATCATGGTATGAAGAAGAACAAGATGAAGTTAATAAAATATATTTATGATATAGTATATATTCAGATATTTTTAATGAAGCATTAATTTGAAGTAAAAATGAAATACAAGATAATGAAGATTATATCAAAAAAAATAAAGATAAAGAAAAATATGAAAAAATATTTCTAAATCTATATGAAAAAGAAGATGAGTATTATATTGTTAAATATATTAATAAAGAAGAATCTATAAAATATGATGTTACAATATTTATGAAAAATCAACTTATGCAATTTAAAGTATGAATGTTTTTAATAATAATATTTACATTGATAGCATTTATATTATCAAAGATTATTTTCACAAAAATTATATTGAAAGAATTATATTTACTTTCAAATAAGTTAGAAAAATTAAATATCTCAAAATGAGAAAATATTGAAAATAATTTTTATGATAATGACATAAAAACAATAGTAAATAAAATAAATACACTTTTAAAAACAATTTATAATAATCAAAAAGACTTAAAATATTTTAATTCACAAGTATCACATGAATTTAAAACTCCCCTTATGATTATAAATTCAGAATTAGAATTTTTAGAATTATCGTGATTAAATAATAAGAGTTTACAAAAAATACAAATACAAATTGATAAATTAGATTATTTATTAAATAGTTTCATACTATTAACAAAAATAGATACAGCAAATATTAAAAAAACTAATATAAATCTAAAAAATTTAATAGATAATATTTTAAATGAGTTTAATACAATTTATAAAAATAAAAATATAAAACTAGATATAAATTTAGAACAAGAAAGTTTAAATACAAATAAAGAAATATTTTATATATTGTTAAAAAATCTATTAGAAAATGCTTTTAAATATAACAAAGATAAATGAAATATCTCAATTACTTTTAATTGAAATTATATTAATATTGAAAATACAGTTAAAAATATTAATTCAATAAATTTAGAGAATATATTCCAAATGTTTTATAGAGATTCAAATGATTCAAATTGATTTGGTATATGATTATCTATAGTAAAAAAAATAATTGAAGCTTTATGATATAGAATAAAAACTAAATTAAATAAAACAAAAGAAACTATAAACTTTTCAATTTATCTTAAAGATGAAAATAATGAAAACTAAAAAAATAATGTGAACAGATATTAGTATAAGTATTTATGATGATAATTTTGATGAAACAATATTAGATGATGCTTTTGATATATTTCATAAAAATGAAATCATATTTTCTAGATTTGATAAAAATAGTTTACTTTCAAAATTAAATAAAAATAAAATATTAGAAGTTAATAAAGATTTTATCAATATTTTCCAGCTTAGTAAATTCTTTCATAAAAAGACAAACTGATATTTTAATCCTCTCATAAATCTGAATAATATCTGATATTCAGAGAGTTTTGATAATAAAAAGTTTTATAAAAAAGAAAGTAAAGCAAGTTTAGATTTTGATTCTATTAAAATAGACTGAAATAAAATTAGCTTACAAGAAAATCAAAATTTAGATTTTGGATGAATTGTAAAATGATGGACAGTTGATTTGGTAGCAAATTTTTTAAAAGATAATTGAATAAAGTACTTTCTTATAGATGCCTGATGAGATATTTCTTTTACATCAGATAAGTGAGAAAATATAAATATATGAATAAATAATCCTATAATCAACAATATAAATAAAGTAATTTCATCAAAAAATAAAGCAATTTGCACATCTTGAATATACAAAAGAAAATGGCAAATTAACTGAAAAGAATATAATCATATCTTAGATCCCAAAACTAATCAAAATAATTTTGATATACTATCAATAACTATTGTATCCAACTACTGTGTAATAGGAGATGTATATGCTACCTCTTGTATAGCTATGTGATTTGAAAAAGCTAAAATATTTTTAGAAAAAGAAAAAATAAAATATTTTATAATAAAAAAATAAAATAAACTTGAGTTCTAAAACGAAGTGCAAAATAAATTAGGAGGGAAAAAAATATTCATAAGGAGTTTTAAATCAAAGTCTTTTTCTGGGTCTATTATTAATTAAATCAATAACTTCTTTCAAGTAGTTTTTATCTATTTTAGAGAAATCAGTTCATTTAGGAAAGAATTGTCTTATAAGTCAGTTAGTATTCTCATTTGTTCATCTTTCTCGAGAATGATATGGTCTAGCAAAGTAAATATTCATTCAAGTATAATATATAGCTATTTTTCTTTTTTTCTTTTTTTCATATTCATATCTCCCTATACTTGCACTTATAGACCATCATTCTTTTTTCATAGCTTCTTTTATCTTTTCCACAAATTTTCTTCATTTTCGTGTAAATAGTTTTGTATGTTTTCTATTAGCATCTTTTCTTCTTTTGTAAGTTCTTTTTTTTGCTATATCTGCTTTATATACCCAATGTCACCATACATTTGAGTATCTATTTCTTTTTATTTCTCTTTCTATTGTTTTCCTATCTCTTCATATTTCTTTTGCTATATAGCTGTAATTCTTAATTTTCTTTTTTGTATAATAATGTTCTATTAGTACTCTCTCATTTTCATTCAACTTTTTCTTGTATCTATAATCTTTTACTTTATTATCTTTCATAAGTCCCATAGATTAAGGAGTAAAATTTATAATATTACTTGTCACCTAATATTATAATCTTCTTGGGGCTTTTTAAATTGTAATTTTTCAGTATTTTTATATTATAATGAAATGTATCCAAAATCTCAAAATTAAAATCCTTATACTCACTTATGAGAGCTTCGGCTTGTTTAGTCATTAATTCAAAGAA
>JALUXR010000019.1 GCA_027013285.1 Candidatus Altimarinota bacterium
ACTCATTCTGGAATAATAATAGCAGCTTTTCAATCAACTTTTAAATGTTTATAAATATGTTGTAAAAATAACATTTCAGTAGCATTTGTTTTGATAGGAAAATTTTGTTGAATAATATCTTTTTCTTTACCTCAAAAAGGAGGATTAGCCAAAATAATATCATATCTATCTTTTTCTTGAATTTGTCTTATATCAGTTGTAAGAGTATTTCTTTTGGTAATATTTGGATTACTTACTCAGTGGAGTATCAAATTCATAACTCACATAATATAAGCTAAACCAGTTTTTTCATTTCAAAAGAAAGTATTCTTTTTTAAAAATTCTAATTGTTTATCATTTTTTTCTTGGGCATTCATATGCTTAAATGCTTCAATCAAAAATCCACAACTTCAAGTAGCTGGGTCATAAACAGTTTCTCAAATTTTTGGGTCAATAGTATCAACCATTATTTTGATAACACTTCTAGGAGTATAAAACTCTCAAGAATTACCTCAATCATTTCACATACCTTTCAATAAATCTTCATATATTTGAGATAATTCAAATAAATCATCTTGTTTTTGAAAATTCAAATCATCAATTATATCCAATATTTCTCTAAGAGTATGACCTGATTCTATTCTATTATCTATAAAATGGAAGATTTCACCTATTTTATATTTGATAGAGTGATAATTTTCATCTGTACTTCTAAAAGATTTTAAATATGGAAATAACTTTTTGTTTACAAAGTCTTTTAAATCATCTCAAGTTATCATTCCATTTTGAAGATGAGTCCAGTTATGCCATCTAAATTCTTCTTTTAAAATATATTCATAATCTTTTCCATCAAGCATAGCATTATCAGCTTCTCTTGTTTCAAAGTCATCTATAAATTTTAAAAATAATATCCATGAAATTTGTTCAGTATAGTGCATAGCTCCAGAAATTCCATCATCTCTTCTCAAAATATCTGTAATTCTATTAATTTTTTGTTTCATTGTTTATTTGTAAATTAGTTAAAATAATTTTTTACTGAATCTTCAAATTGTTCTATAAATATCTTTTTGAAATAGTTGATATTATTTAGTTCATAAAATAATATTGTTGCTTTTTTATATTCTATTACATCTACTCATCTATATGATAAAGGAATTGAATTATAAACTAATAAAAGTGCATTTGTAAGCATTCTTGCAGTTCTTTTGTTCCCATCTTCAAAAGCTTGGATATAGGAAGTAAGTAATAAAGATAAAAATGCTTTTTCAAAAAAATTCTGTTTTGAATTTATAAGATCAACCATATTTTGCAAAGCTTCTTTAATTTGAAATTCATTATCAAGTGGTTTATACAAAGTTCAAGTAATTCAAACTATATTTTTTCTAATATTTGAAGTAACTCCAAGTTTTTTGGTTAAAGTATGATGAATAAATTCAATATCTCTTACTTTTAAACCTCTGAAAATATCTAAATTTAATAAAGTTTCATTAAAAGCATCTTTATGATTTAATATCATTTGAGTTTCTTCACTTGTCTTTGTATTATCTGCAATATTTTCTTTTAAAAGTGCTTCTGTTGCCAAAAGTGAATAAGTATTTCATTCAATGCTTGAGCTTTTCCAAGAGAATTCAATCATTATTCTTTCATACTCCTTATTTATTAAGGTTTGGCTATCATACTTTGAAATATTTTTTATAATTTTTTTTTGTAAATTTTCTAATTTTTCTTGTTCTTGCTTTGTAAAAATATCAACTTCTTTTAAAGTTTGAAAAATATCAAAATTAAAAGTTTTATTTACTTCTCTATCTTCAAAATTTGTTTGAAAATATTTTTCTAAATCTATTTTTTCAAATATTTTATAGCTTTTAGCTATTTTATAATTTGTAAATTTTAATTTTCATACTTTTTCAATTAAATTTTCTTTTACTAATTTATTTAAATCTCTCTGAATTGTTTTTTTATCAACTCAAAAATCATTTATCAACTCTAAAAAATCTGAAATTTGAACATTTCATTTTTTCTTTATAAACTCTAAAATTTTTTTTCTTCTTTCTTCTGGTTTTAACATTTTCAATTTAAATAATTTTTAAACTTAAAATAAGTATATTTTTTATAAGACATTTTACAAGTTTTAATAAGACATATTTATTCTTAAACTTCAATATTTATTGATAAATTAGGTATTTTTAATAAGACATTTAATTGTAATAATGAAGACATTAATTTATTACTCAACTAATCTACCCTCAAAAGCCTCTTTCAAAATACTCTGCTTCATTTCCTCCAAGTCTTTCAATTTCTTCTCATATCATTCTTTTATCACCTTATTTTTTTCAAACACCTCATCTAAATATGCAACTATTTCTTTTTGTTTTGAAAGTGGTGGAAGTAAAAAAGTAGTCTCTTTTAATTTTCATCAACTAAAATTTGCTTGTCAACATTGTTGATCAATTTGTGGCTCAATTTGAGTTTTACGAAAAAATTGAGAATTGAAAAAATAATTTCAATATTTTTGTAATACTTTATCAGTAAACTTTAATCTAATTAAATATCAAGCAAATGTATATTCATCATCAGCTCATAGATATATACCAGTTTTTCAAACTAATTCCCAACTATTAGTTCTATTGAATAATAAATCATCTTTTTTTAAATATAGTTTTGGAAGAGTTTTAGATTTTTTATCAGAGTATTTTAATTTATTATAATCTATTCATCAATTTTGAATATTTCACATTCTTAATATTGGTAATCATTCTTCTTTGGTAGATGATGCTTTTTCTGATGATCAATATTCACATTTATCTAATAATGATTTCAATATAACTTTTTTAAATTCAGTATTATTTATACATTTTTCTAATGTACTTTTATTCAACTCTTCAATATTTTCTATATTCTTTTTTGTAATTTTTATACTTTCATCAATATTTTTAAAAGCTGAGTCTAGTTTTTGGACTATTAGTTTTTGTGTTGGGAGAGGTGGGAGAGGGATAGGAATTTTTTCTACATCTTTGATTTTTAAGTTTGCAATTCAAGTAGTTTTTCTTGAAAATGATCTAACTAATTTTTGAGTATTATTGGAATTATAGTAATAATAAAAATAATTATAATCTATAAATTCTTTAATTGGTCTAAAACAAGATATAAATCATCATAATGTAGCTTTGTATCATAAGTTTTCTATTAAACAACATTTTCATAAAAGTTCTAAACTATTTGCACTTGAAATTAGTAAATCTCAATTTTGTAATAATTTTTCTTCATTTTTTACAATTGAATAATCTATATAATATATATCACTTTCATCTAATTGTTTTTGTATATTTTTTGTTCTAAAACAAGCTAGTCAATTTTCTTTATCTAAAACATCTTTAGGTTTATATGTTACACCTCTGATTGTTTTTGTAATTTCTCAGAGTTTTTTAGTTGGGTAAGGCATTTTTTT
>JALUXR010000020.1 GCA_027013285.1 Candidatus Altimarinota bacterium
TCAAACTAGTAGTCTATAAAATAATAGGGTAGGAGTTTATTTCCTATCCTTTTTTATGTTTCTTTCTTTCATTTTCAGTTAAATATATTTTTCTAATTCTTACTTTTGTAGGTGTAATTTCTACATACTCATCAGGTCAAATATAATCAATACTTTGTTCCAATGTCATAAGTCTAGGTGGAGTAAGTTTCATAGCTTCATCTGTTCCAGAAGCTCTTACATTTGTAAGTTTTTTATTTTTACAAGGATTTACTACTAAATCTCATCATTTAAGATATTCTCAAATAACCATTCATTCATAAACTTCTGTTCTTGCAGTAACAAATATTGGTCACCTTTCTTGTAATTTCCAAAGTGAAAAGTTCATTGTTGATCCTTGTTCTCCAGATATCATACTACCAACTTCTCTTTTTTCGATATGTCCTTTGTATGGTTCATATTGATCGAAAATTGAAGCAAGAATTCATTCTCATTTTGTCATAGTTGTAAACTCTCATTTGAAACCTATAAGTCATCTTGCAGGAATTCTAAATGTAAGATTTGTAATTCAGTTTTCTTCTTGCATTTCTTGCATTTCTCATTTTCTCTTACCTAATTTTTCAATTATAGAACCAGCAAATTCTGTTGGTGTAAATATAGTTACTATTTCTATAGGTTCATATTTTTTACCATCTACTTCTTTCATAACTACTTCTGGAGCTCCGACTTGTAATTCAAATCATTCTCTTCTCATAGTCTCAATAAGAACAGATAAATGAAGTTCTCATCTACCAGCAACTTCAAATTCATCACCTGTAAAATCAATTTTTAATCATACATTTGTTTCCATTTCTTTTTCTAATCTATCTCTAATTTGTCTAGAAGTTACATATTTTCATTCTCTACCACCAAAAGGTGAGTTGTTTACAAGAAATTTCATTTTGTAAGTAGGTTCATCAATATGTATTGCAGGAAGTGGTTCTTGTTCTTCGTTATCACAAACAGTTTCTCATACAAATATGTCAGAAATTCAAGCAATTTCAACTATATCTCAAGCAACTGCCTCTTTTACTTTTACTTTATTTAATCATTGAGTTACTAATATATCTGCTATTTTTCATTTTCTTTTTTCTCAATCATTTCATATAACAATAATTTGTTGTCATACTTTTACTGTTCATTCATAAATTCTACCAACTCACATTCTTCCAAGAAAATTATCATAATCTAAGTTTGCAACTTGCATTCTAAATGGTGCTTCTGTATCAGATTTAGCAGGTGGAACATTTTCTAAAATTGATTCAAAAAGAGGAATAATATTATCAGATTCTTCATCCATAGATAATTTTGCAATACCATCTCTTGCAGCAGCAAAAACTACAGGGAAATCTAATTGTTCATCATTCGCTCAAAGTTGTTCCATAAGGTCAAATACTTCATCTACTACATAATCTACTCTAGCAGTAGGTTTATCTATTTTATTTATTACAACAAGAGGTTTAAGTCATAATTCTATAGATTTTTTAAGAACAAATTTTGTTTGAGGCATAGGTCCTTCATAAGCATCTACTACCAAAATTACAGAATCTACCATCCTTAAAACTCTCTCTACTTCTGATGAGAAATCAGCATGTCAAGGAGTATCAATAATATTTATTTTTGTATCTTTATAAGTTACAGCAGTATTTTTACTATAAATTGTAATACCTCTTTCTTTTTCTTGGTCATTACTATCCATAAGACAAGTTCACATTTCTTGATTTTCTCTAAAAGTTCAAGATTGTTTTAAAAGTGCATCTACTAAAGTTGTTTTACCATGATCTACATGGGCAATAATTGCAACATTTCTAAAATCCATTAAAATTTATTCTAAATAATAAAAAACTAACCCAAAGGTTTGAGTTAGTATAGTTTTTTTCATCTCTAAAACAAGTTATAAATGTTTTTTTCAATTTCTGATTTTTAAATATAGTAAAACAATTCCTAATAAAAATATTAAAATCATAAGATATTGTGATCTACTTAATCAAAGATATAAAATATAATCTTTAGGATGCCAACGAATAAATTCAAGTGAAAATCTAATAATACTATAATATAAAATAAATATAATTGTTAAAGTTCATCTGTTTAATAAAATTCATTTTTTCCAAATTAGATATTGAAATATAATAAGTAATAACCATCATTCTAAAAAACTTTCTAAAAATTGGTTTGCAAAGTATAAATGGTTTGTTCAAAAATTTTGGCACATAAATCAGAAATGGTTTGTAATATAAGTAGAACATTCTTTTCCATATAATTCTCAATTTAAATAGTTTCAAAGTCTTCCAAGTCCAAGTCAAAATGGTAAAATTCAAACTATCAAATCTGATACAGAAAAAATTGATAACTTATATTTTTTAGCCAGAAGAAACATTGCCACTCAAACACCTATGAAGGCACCTGCGAAGGCCATTCATCATTCCCAAACATAAAATACTTTCCAAGGTTGATGTATAAAATATGGTAGATTATAAAAAAAAACATAACCAAGCCTTCAACCAAATAAAACTCATAAAATAATATAAACTAAAATGTCATCTAGAAATTTTTCTTTATTTTTGATATTAGCAAAATTTGTTTTTTCAATAATGTATTTAATATAAAAATATCATAGTATAAAACTTACGGCATAAAAAATACCATAATAATGTATTGCTATAGGTCAAATAGAAAATGCTATCATTTTTGTTTATTTAAAGTTAGTAAATATAAAACTGTAGGAACTAATATAGTCATTATATAGCAATACAATAATTTAACATCTATTCAAAATAAAAAATGTTTAGGATATGATAGAAAATGAACTATATAGGCTAATCAAAGAAATAATAAAGGAGTAATAAATAAACTTATTCCAGGTTTTTTAATGATTAAGTATACTATTTTTGTAAATAAATATAATCATAGTCATAATAGAGATAAAAATATTCAAACAGGCCATCTTTTAAGCTCTAACATAGGAATTTGTGTATTTACTGTAAGAGGACTTATTCAAAATACACTATTTGTTCATATTCAATAAAAATTATCTCAAAGTAATAAAAATGGTCATAAAACTATTAAACTTAAGCATATTGAATAAAAAAATACATCTATAGATTTTAATTTTTCTTGTTTGTATTTTAATGATAGAATATAGGAAAATATCATAAAAAATATTCAAAAACTAATTCAAATGAATGAAAAATTATAATTATAAGGAGATATTAAACTTGTAAAATTTGTTGGAAATATAAAATGATATGTAAGTAAATCATAAATATATCTTCATAAAAAGTAAGGAATTATTATAAAAAATGGCAAAAAACTAATAAATGAAGCCGTTTTTAGATTAAATTTTTTACTATATCTATAAATTCAATAAATAAATATTATTGTTGCTAATATTATTCAAATTCACTGAAAATATATGGGTTGTCAAAATAGTGTAAAATATGGAAACATCTAAAATTTTTTTATCAATTTAAAATTATCTTATTTAGAATTTTTATTTGTATCTTTTTTACATTTTCTTTTAACTAATTCTTGTAATGAATACAAATATAAATTATATTGATCATAGTTTTTTATAAATTTATCTAATGGTGTGAAGCTTGTACTGATTAAACTCGATTTAAAACTTTCTATTTTATAATTTAATTCTTTATAATCTTTTATATCACATCATTTGTTTACTTTTTTTGAAAGAGTTGATAATTGTTCTATCATATTTGTTCTTTTTTGAATGTAATTTTTTTGAACATCATCAGAAAAAATTCATCATATTTTACCAACTATATTTTGGAAGGTATTACTCCATAACTGAACAGACGATTTCATAAATTTAAATTCTGCTAAATTATTATTTATATGGGATACTGATATAAATATAAGAATAATTCATATTATAAATTCTATAATTATCCAATGTAGATTTTTATTCCCTTTATTTTTTTTAAACTTAACTTTTTTCTTTTCAATTTGTTTTACTCATTTAACATTAGTATCAACTCATTCTTTCATTTGATTACTTATATTTTCTAATTCTTTGTTATTATCCATTTGTAATAGTGATTTATCTAAATTATTATTATTGTCTAAATATCCAGTTATTTCTTTTTTTGTAAGATTTTCTATTTCTTGTATTTGACTATTTGTTTTATCTATTTTTCATATATCTATGATATTCTCTTTTACTATATTATTTTTATCAAATACTTGTGTTTTTTCTTTCTTTTTCTCTAGGATATTCTCTTTTTCTCAATTATTTATTTGAATTACTTTTTTTAATATTTCTTTATTCTCTCTTTTTTTATTGGTATTAGGATTATTTATTTGTTTATTTACAATATTTTTTTTTATAATTTTGTCTTGTTTTCATATTTTATTTTCTTTTTTAATTCAAATATCAATATTGTTATTTTTTTTCTTTTTTTCTTGTAATTTATTATCTAGAAAGTCTTTTATAAAGTTATTTCACATAGATTTTTGATATATGAAAATAAATGTTTACAAACCCAGTATATTATTTTTAATTTCATTTTCAACTATTAAACATCAATGTTCTTTTATGTAATCTATATCAATTCTTTTTTCAACTCAATTGTAAGAAATATTTCAATTAAATAATAAGTAGAGTAGTATAGTTAAAGTCATTTTTACATCATTTTTACAATAATTTTTTACTTTATTAAGTGCAGCTTGATCTCAAGTTTCATTATAATGTTTCAATAATTGTGCTCATTCTGCTCAAGAAGATAATGTTTTGCTTACTCAAACAATATTTGTAGCTACAGCATTTAATCAAATTCTTTTTCAAAAAATTTTACTATAAACATGAAATAAATCTAAACTTTTTTCATTTATAATCTTGATTTTCTCTTCCCATTCATTTTCTGAGATACTACTATTATAAACTACTACCGGATTATCAAAAGCAATATTGTTATATCAGATAATATATCCATCATAATTTATTAAGTAATCTACAAACTTATTTAGATTTTTTTCTGAAACATATTTATATTTGGGTGGTGTTTCGTCTTTATAATCTTTTGAATCTATTACATATCCTACCATAAATCTAGTTTCTTTTAAATTTTGAATATTTCAAACTGTTTCTATATCATAAACTAGAAAATGTTTTCATAAATAATTTTCCATATTTTCTTTTCAAAAATTTTCAACAAGAGTATTTGCTATATTTTTTTTACCAGTATTATCTATTTTTTTCTTTAAACTATTATGAACTTTTAAAATTGTTTCATCAGTTAATTTTAATTTAATAGCTTGTTTTTCATCTATTATCTCTAAATTGTTGTCTTGTAAAACTATTCTAAAATATATTTCTCAAGCAGAAAAATACAGTATTTCATCTATGATATCTTCATTTATTTTTTTTATAAATTGTTTAAAATATACAAATCATTGTTTTTCATATATTTTCTTTAAATTTGAGAAAAATGGACTTTTAATACTTTGTATTTCTTCAAATGTAAGTGTTTTATACATTAAATAAGTGGTTTATGGTCTAAATAGATTCTACTTTCTCACTTAATCTACTATTTCTCCGTTTTGCATGTCTATCACTTTATCAGCAAATTTCAGTAAATTTTTATCATGTTCTATCATAACTATAGTTTCTTGTCTATTTAAGAATCTTCATAAAATTTTTAATAATTTTTCTATATCCACGAAATGTAGCCCTACCGTTGGTTCGTCCAAAAAGTAAATTGTGTGCCCTTTATATTTTTTTAATAAATTTTTTACAAGTTTTAACCTTTGACTTTCTCCCCCAGATAATGTATGTGCAGGTTGTCACATTTTTAGATAACCAAGTCCTATATCTTCCAAAAGTTGTAGTTTTTCTTTGATTACAGGTATTGCATCAAAAAATTCTAAAGCAGATGAAATATACATATTTAAAATGTCAGATACAGTCTTTCCATTCCAAGTAATATTTAAAACTTCAGGTCTAAATCTTTTACCATGACAAAGTTCACATTCTACATAAGTATCAGGTAAAAATTGTAATTCTATCTTTTTATATCCATATCATTTACATTCTTGACAAGCTCATTTATTAGAATTGAAACTGAAATAAGAACTGTTCAATCCATACATTTTTGCTTCTTGAGTATTTGCAAATATTTGTCTGATATCATCCCAAACTCAAATAAATGTAGAAGGGCAGGACCTTGGATTTTTACCGATTGCACTTTGGTCTATGTAAACATAATTTTTGATATCTTCATATCATTGAATTGTATCAATTTCCAATTTGTTATGGAAGAAATCTGTAAGAGCTTCTTTCTCAAATTTTGCATAATCAAGAGGATTTATAAGTTGTTTTGACATAATTTCAGTCCAAGAATATCATTTTTTCATCAAATGGGTTCTGATATATGCTTGAGTAATACTTTCTCTATCTTTGAAGAATTTAAAAATTGTATCATACAAAATAGTGGTTTTACCAGCTCAACTTGCACCTGTAATAATTGTAAATCATCATAAAGGAATTTTAATATCAATATTTTTTAAATTATGTTTGTGAGCTTTTTTAACTTCCAAATATTTTTTCATGGGAGTGTGTTCAAATTCTGCTTGAATTTCTTTTTTTCAAGTTACATATTCTGCAGTAAGAGTATTTGATTCTAAAAATTTCTTTATATTTCATGAAAAAACTACATTTCATCCAAAATCTCAAGCTCAAGGTCCTATTTCTATAATATAATCTGCATTTTTTATAAAATCTTCATTATGTTCTACTACAATAATTGTGTTTCATAGTTTTTTAAGTTCTTTGATAGCCTTTATGGTTTTTATACTTTCTTCTGTATCCAATCCAATGGTAGGCTCGTCCAAGACATAAATAATTCCAGAAAGTTTGTTTCCAAGTTGTTTTGCAAGTCTAAGTCTTTGAATTTCACCACCAGAAAGAGTATTTACTCATCTTGCAAGAGTAAGATAATCAAGTCATAAATTATTTATAGTTTCTAACTTATCAAGTAATGGTCAGATTATTCTTTTAGTTAAAATTTCTTTTTCTTTTGAAATTTTTAATTTTTTAAGTTCTTTAATTAAATTTCAAATAGTTAAATTTTGGTAGTAAGTAATATCTTGTCCCCGGGGACAGTTTTTTTTAGTCCCCGGGGACAGTTTCATAGATAAGGCAAATTCATTTAATTTTTTTCAATTACATTTTGGGCAAGTATTGAAATCTACCATGGCTTGAAAATCTCTTGTAAGCATTCATTTTTCATATTGTTCTTTGATGATACTTTCAATTCCATTGTAATGCAATGATACAAATTTTCATCACATATTTAATTTTAAAAGTTCATTATCTCAATTTATGATGATATCTTTGTATTCTTCTTCTAAATTTTTCCATTTTACATCAAGATTAAATTCATACATCATAGAAAGTTTTGTAAGGATTTTTTGTCAAACTGTAGAATCTCTCCAAGGTAAAATAGCTTTTTTTACAGATTGATTTTCATCTATAATTCTTTCTAAATCTACTTGTAAAGTTTCTCATGTTCAATTACATTCATCACAAGCTCATTCTATTCTATTTGCTGAAAAATGTGCAGGAGTATATTCTGGAAAATGAATATTACAATTACTACAATAGGCATAGATAGTCCAAGATTTTAAATCTAAATTACTATCTATCTGATCTGTAAATTCACAAGTATAAATCTGTTCATTTGTTGAAAAAAGTTTAATAAAATCTTCTTGTAATCTATGTTTAATTCATTCTTTGATAGTTATTTTGTCATAAATTCAAAAAACTTCAACTGGCATGTTTTCTTTTGAAAAAGAGGGTTCTTCAAGATAAAAATATACAGAATTAAAATCCTTTCATTTTACAAGCAACTGTGTAAATCAAGTTCATTTGTCTACTTTTTTCTGATTAGCTCTAAAATATTTATCTAATTTTTTTGGATCATCAAAAGTTTGTTTGTTTGAAAGTATCCATATTTTTTTATCTGCATAAACATCAAAAACTTGTGTAATAATATTGTCTATAGTTTGACTATGTATGTGATTTCAGCAATTATAACAATAAATATCTCATAATTTTGAAAAAGCAAGTCTTAGATAGTCGTCTGTTTCTGTCATAGTTCAAACTGTTGATCTTTTGTTTCATCATTTTTTGTTTTGTTCTATAGCAATAGCAGGGGATAGTCATTCACTATAGTCAAGTTCAGCTCTGTCTCCAAGATTAAAAAATCATCTTAAGTAAGTAGATAAACTTTCAATATATCTAAATTGTCATTCTTTGTAAATTGTAGAAAATGCAAGTGTAGATTTTCAAGAACCTGAAACCCCGCTGATTACAGTTATTTTATTTTTTGGAATTTCAACATCTATATTTTTTAGATTATGAGTTCTTACACCATACAGCTTGATACTATCTTTCATTGAAAAAAATATTATTAAAATTAAAAATCAATAAATCATAATACTTTTTTAGGAAAGAAATTCAATTTAATAAAATATTGCTTTTTGACAAAATAGAGGAATTGCTTAAAATATTATTTAGTTCGTATATTTAAATATAATTATTTTATAATGAAACAGTTAAAACTTCCTTGATTTGAAGAAGAGAATAAAAAAATACATTTAAAATCAGAAAGTAATGAAACTACTAATAATCTGGTTGATATTTTATCTATCGAAGCTGATAAATGTCCATCTTGTGATGAAATGACTTTTTATAATTGAGTATGTGGAAATTGTGGATATTGACAAGAAGTTAAAATTAAATTCAAAGATAAAGAATGAGAATTTAAAGCAGAATATATAGAAACTGCGGAAGTTGATGTGGCAGAAAAAAAGGATTTTGATAACAATGAAACTCATATAAAAGAGCTTTTAAGGAGACTAGAACTAAAAGATACTTTTAAAATGTGATTTATTTTGTTTTGAGAATATTTTGATATAGAAATTGTAAATTGATCAATAGATGAAATAGAAGTTTCTTGATTAACTTTTAAATATAGTATGAAAGAATGAAAATTTATTGTTGTTGCAAAGGAAAAATGATTTTTACGGTGAAATGCTTATAAATATAAAAGAAGATTTTTGAAATGGATACGAGAGAACAAAAAATCTAAATTTAAATTAAATACTATTAAGTCTCATCCATATTTTGATGATTTTTTATGAAAATAAAAAAATACTTAGGATAAAATATATAAATAAAAAATAGAGATTATTTCTCTATCTTTTTTATGTAATTTAAATATTCGGTATATTTTTCTAAATTTATAGTCTTCAATGTATTTAAAGGTTCTAATTTAAATTGATTTAATTTTTCAATATTATTGTTAGATAAACTTAAATTAATATTTTTAAATAGGAATAATTTGTAGTTATCTGATTGAGATTTAACTAATAATCATATATGTATAATTTTATTTTTGTTATATTCATATATTCAAACAAATGTATTATCTAATATGTTAAAATATACTTTATAGAAATCTCATTTTATATGTCTTATTAATTGAATTTTAGCTCATAATTTATCTCCAAACCTATGATTTAGAGTTATTATATTTGTATCACTCATTCCAACCATTTCTTTTATTTTTTTATCTTTGATTTTATCTATACTTTTTTTTACAAATCCTTTTATTATAGATAAGGTATTTCCATTTAATTTATCTCCTATTGCAGTTTTTAATGATTGATTAATTGCTGATAGATCTAATTCTAATGTTTCTTTTATTAGAGTTCATTTAGTTTTATATTTAATGTTTACTTTGCTTATTTCTATAGATTCAATTAATAATGAATTATTTAATTTTATCATTATTTTTAATCATCATTCAATCTTCTTATTTTGTATGCTAGTAGTTATAATTCAATCTGAACAACTTGATTCTGATCAATCTATATACTTTTTAACTTTTTCACATATACTTAATTTAATTTGTTTTCAATAATCATTTAATATTAATGGGTTATACAATATTTTTTCTAGATATTTTTTTAATCATAATAATGTATTTTCTTTATTTATATTGTATCATATATAATTTATATATTTATTAATTTTTTGATTATTTATATTTACATTATTTATATTAAAGTTTTTTCATAATAGGTTTGTTAGTATAAAACTTATTTTAATTTTTTTATTAACTTTATTTCAATTTTGTTTATTATCAAAACTTAAATTAAGATATCATTCAATATTTGATATTTTTGTGTCTTTATTATATACAATACTTGTGGCTGTAAATATATTTTTATATGAATTGTTTAGTATATTGTTAATTAATTCTTTTTGGCTATGTAAATTATTTTTAATTAATATATATTTATTATTGTTGTTTTGATTATTCTTTTGATTATTCTTTGTATGTATTAAATTATTTAATCAATTTTCTCATATTGAATTATTTCAATTTTCTATACTTAAAATATTTTTTTTAATATTTTCATAATTTTCACTATAAATACTTTTATTTAAGATAATCTTTAATATTTTTTTTGTAACAATTGCTATATTTTCTGTTATATATCAGTTATTAATTAATTTTCTTATTGTTTTTAAATTAATTAATATTCTACTATATGATATTCAATTACTTATTAAATAAAATTGTTGTTGTGATAGTTTTGTTAAAGCAACATCTTGATATTTAGATATTTTATCAGTAAATAAATTTTTTCATAATATAGTATTATAAATATCCATTATTTTTTTCATATTATTATATCATATATTATCTGTATTCTCGCAATTATTTTTAGAAATATCTTTAATATTATTCCAGTTATATTTCAAATTAAATATTTTTTTAATTATATTACATTTTTCTTTTTTTGTATAGAAAATATTTTTAAATAGAAAATTATAAGTATTTCTTGTTAATTCAAAACTTTTTTGTTTTATAAGTTTATTAATTACAATTTTCTTGTTTAGATTACAAAACAATGAATTATTAAATGTTGTATTTATACATGATAAACTATATTTTTTTATTAAATCTCATATAGTCAATTGTATAGTTGTTTTTAATGGCTTAATATTGTTATCTGTAGTTTTATATATTCAATTTTTTAAAATTAATACAAAATTATTATAATTAATATCATATTTATTTAATAATATTGTATTCATAGGCATATATAATGTCTCTTTTTTATTTGTAAAAATTCAAATTCATAGGTAACTTTTATTTTTTTGAACATAAGATTTTGTTACTATTAAATTAGCTTTTATGCTTTTTGATTTGTTATTAAAATTAGTTTTATTTAATCATACATTAACATTCTTAACTGTTTTTAAAATATTGCTTGATGCTATTATTTCTGTGTTATGAAGATTTTTCGATGAATTCATACTAGTTGAAAAAATTAATACTGATAATATTAGGCTAACCAATATAGTTATATATCTGTTTGTTATTTCTGATAATTTATAATAATTTTTTATTAAAAGCTCTTCATTTAAAATCTCTTTTTTGTTTGTCATTTTATTTTTGTTTTTATATAAATTTATTAACTTAACTATCTACTATAATAAATATAATTTTATATTTGTCAAATATCTATATGTTGTTTATTTTAAAATATAAAAAAATAGAGTATTTAAACTCTATCTCATTGTTAATTCACTATTATTATTTAGTAATAGAACTTTTCCTGTTAAACTGCTATTTGGATTGTATGATAAGTTATCATTTATTTCTCATTCTATCCTTCTTATATCTATTTTTACTATGTCATTTTTAAATTTTATATCTGATAGTTTATTTCTTTCATTCTTAATAAAGTATCATTTTGTAGATGAAACATTAATAAAGTATCAATATATTCATATAGATAGCATAAGACACATTATCGAAAATATTGTTTTTATGTTATCTATAAATTTAAAATTATGTTTTAGTTGTTTTTTAATCAATAGATAATTAAAATTCATTTGTTTTGTAGAAGGGAATTTAATCATTTTTTTTGTTGGAGAAGTTATATTTATAAATTTATATTTTTTCTATCAATCTAAATTTAGCAGATCTTGATGGTTTATTTTTTTCTATTTCTTTTAATGTAGGAAATATTACTTTCTTAGTTAAATTTTTTAATCAGTTTTTATCTAATTCTTTAAATCTATTTTTTGTTAGTCTATCTTCTATACTGTGGTATGTTATTATCCCACATCTTCCTCAAGGATTTAGGTAATCTTGAAATTTTCATAAAAACATTTCAAGTTGTTCTAATTCTTGGTTAACTTCAATTCTAATTACTTGAAATATAACAGCTATTTTTTTTTCTCATATTCATCATTCTTTTAATGAATTTGTTAAATCAAATGTTGTTTTTAATTTATGTCTTGATTTAATTATGATTCTTATTATCTCATCAAGTAATTTTCATTTAAAGTCTCAGTACTTTTCAAATATATCTTTAAATTTATCTTTTGTGTAATTTTTTAAAATATATTCTGCTGTAATTTTTTGGTTTGTATCAAATCTCATATCAAGTGGTCAACAATGTTTGATACTAAATCATCTTTTTGCATCTTTGAAATGTTCCATATTTACTCATAAATCAAGTAATATATAGTCAACTTTTTTGTTTTCTAATATACTTTCTAGTTTTCAATAACTTTCTCTAACAAATTGTATTTTTTCTTTAAATTCAGATAAATTTTGTTTAGCAGTTTCTATAATGTTAGGATCTCTATCAACACAAATTAATTTAATATTTTTAAAATTTTCTAATATTAGTTTTGAGTGTCATCCATGTCAAACAGTACCATCCATAAGTATTTTACAATCTTTAGGAATTGAATTTAAAACTTCATTGAACATTACAGGAACATGCTTTATTTTTTTCATCTGTTTATAATTTATAAATACATCTTTGCTGTTTTTTATATAAAGATTTTGTTATAAAAATCAAATGAATGTTAAAAAAAAGTTAAAATTAATAATATTTATTAAAAACTTCTTAATTCAAGAGCTATTTACTAAAAAATAATTTTATTTATGTTTAAAAAATGTTAAAAACTTCTTGAATTAAGAAAATAATTTCTTATAAGAATATTAATCCTAGAATGCTAGGGTTGCTAAACAAAAATAAAAAAAACTGTTGAGCTGATACTGACAACAGTTAGGCAACCTAATTTTAGGAGGGTTCTAACCAAATATAAACCGGTTAGGCCTTCCGAACTTACTGGATAGGCTGGTTGAATTCAACCGGTTTTTTTATAAAATAAATGTAATTAAATAAAAAACCTGATTTATATCTCAGGTTTATATAATTAGTTATTTTTAATATCAAATCATATCATAAACTTTTTGTATATTTTTTTTTGCAATCTTATTTGCTTTTGATTCATTTTGTTCTAATATTTTTATAACTTCTTCATCAGAAAGTTGATTATATTTTTCTTGAATAGGTTGAATAAATTCTATTATTTTTTTGAATAAATATTCTTTCATTTCTTTGAATGAGAAATTTCAAGTTAAGTATTTTTTTCTTACTATTTTATCTTCATCTTCTGTTAAAAATAATTTTAATAATTTATATAAATTACATTCATCTGGGTTTTTAGCAGTTCCAAGAGGAATAGAATCAGTAGTTATTTTTTTTACATTTTTTAAAATTTCTTCTTCTGAATCAAGTATTCAAATGAAATTATTGTAAGATTTACTCATTTTTCTTCCATCAATTCAAGTAACAGTGGCAACTTCTTTATTTATATATTCTTTTGGAATTTTAAAAGTTTCTCCATAATTTCTATTAAATTTTTCAGCAATATCTTGTGCATATTCTATATGTTGTTTTTGATCTTGTCATACAGGTACTAAATCTGGGTTATACAAAAGTATATCTGCAGCCATCAAAGTAGGGTAGTTGAAAAGTCATGCTGAAATATTTTCTTGTTTTCATTTTCAAGCTTTATCTTTGAAAGCATGCATTCTTTTTAAAACTCAAAGAGTAGTTAAACAACTTAAAATCCAATTTAATTGACTATGAGCTGAAACTTTATGTTGTCTAAATAAAATAACTTTTTCTAAATCTAATCAAGATGCAATATAAATTTTAGCTTGATTTAAACTAGCTTGATGAATAAATCATTTTTCTTGTTTTGAAATAAATGCATGTAAATCAGCTATCATAAAATATATATTATTTTCTTTTTGCATATCTAATAAGGGTTTAACTGCTCCAAAATAATTTCAAATGTGTATTTGGTCTGCTGAAGGTGTAATTCAAGTTAATATTGTTTGCATTTTTCTATTTTAAATTTTATAAAATTTTTCTTAATAATGCTAATTTTCTTGTAAAATTCAATAAATAATTTATTATAAAAATAATTTTAGTAATTAAATGAGTATAATGCCATTTTGAATTTTATGAATGAATAAGAGATATCTAAAATATATAAAAGCTTTCAATCCTAAAAAAGATATGAAGTTAGCTGATAGTAAGTTAAAAACTAAGAAATTATTACAAGATTTAGATATTCCAAGTCCTAAATTGATTGATGTTATAAAAAATAGGAAACAGCTACAAAATTATGATTTTTCAAAACTTGAATGAAAGGAATTTGTTGTAAAACCAAATAAATGAAGTAAGTGAAAATGAATTTTGATTTGTAAGATGATAAATAAGAATATTGTTAAAATTTCTTGAAAACTTATAGACATAGATACTTTTAAAAAACGAATAGCTGATATACTTGATGGTAGGTATTCTATGACTATGTGAGCCGATATTGCTTTTATAGAAGAAAAAATAATTCCTTGAGATGATTTTTCTATTTTTTGTGAATATGGGCTTGCTGATATTAGACTTATTACAATGCAATTAGTTCCTGTGATGGCTATGCTTAGATATCCAACAAAAGAAAGTGATGGAAAAGCAAATATTGCAGCTGGTTGAGTATGATTTTGAATAGATATTGCTTCAGGTAGGATTACTTCTATGTATCATAATAGAAAAATCTATACAAAAGATTTTTCAAAAGATTATAAACAATTTCAATGAAAACAGATATTATATTGGGACGATATTTTATTATATTCTTCACAAATTCAATATTTTACAAATATTTGATACTTATGACTTGATTGGACTATTGCACAATCTTGACCAAATCTTATAGAAATAAATGCTATGGCTGGTATGGAAATACAGCTTGTAAATGGTGAATGACTTGAAAATAGATTGAAAAAAGTAGAAGATTTAAAGATAACTTCTCCTAGTAAATGAGTTGAAGTATGAAAAAGTTTATTTTCACAAAAGCAAACAAATCCTACTATTCAAAAAAATATGATTTATCTTGAACAGCCTGCTTTGTTAAAATATAAAGAAGAAGATAACAATATAGAAAAAAATATGATTTTGAAAGTTGATTTAGAAAATAAATTCAATTATGCAGATCCAGATTTGATACCTAATTTTGAAAATAAATATAAAATTAAATTTTGAGATACAATAATAGATAACATTAAATTAAGAGAGAAAAAATGACTTTGAACTAATGTAGTTTTATGAACTAAAGAGTTAGAAGATTTTATTATTATTCCTAAAAAAAAGGATATAAAAGATTTTTCTATCTGGAATAAAAAACAATATATTGAAGTTGAACAGAATATTTTGGTAGAATTGGATAATACACTGGACAGTTTATCAAAGAAATTAAATATTTCAAGGATTGTAAAACCATTGAATTATATGGAAGAACTTGATAATTTTATTACTTGGTGATGAAATTATAATCCTAAATTTGAATATAAATATCCAACAGATAATAAAATAGAACAAATTGAAGAGGAAATAAAAAATATAGAAGATAGATATTTTGATATAAAAGAGTGATATAAAAGTTGATTATTTAATATTTTTTTAGATAAATTAAAAGAAAATAAATATAAATTAGAATTGGTAAAGGCATATAAAAAGCAAGATTTTAAATTAATATGAAAATATAATGAATTGTTATATTGAAAATTAGATAATATTATTTTAGAAGAAACTAAAGTAAAGTTAAATCCATTTGTAGATAGAAATTTATGAAGAAAATTATCTGTTTATGAAGTTTTAGAAAAAGTAAAAAAACATATTAAAAATTTATGACTTGAAAATATTCAAATTAAACTTGAATCTAATTTAAGTTCTAGAATTTTAGTTAAAAGATGAGATCCTATCATAGTGAATATTTCTAATACATCTGATTTTTATGAAAAAGAAATAGATATGATATTAGCTCATGAAATAGATGTCCATGTAGTAAGATATATTCATTGAAAAAAAACATGATGGAAAATACTTCAAAGTGGAACTTGATTTTATTTGACAGACGAAGAATGACTTGCTATTTGGAATAGTTTTAGATATTTACCAGAAAATTATGAAAAAACTGCTATGTATGAAAAATATTTTTTAATTTCACAAGCAGAAAAAGCAGATTTTGTTCATTTATCAAATATCATAAGATGATTACATCCTCAAGAATGATTACTTAAAATTTTTAGAAGAACAATAAGATTTAAAAGATGAATTCAAAATACAGCATTTAAATGAGTATGAACCTCTTATTATAAAGATAAAATTTATTTGGACGGTTATAAAAAAGTAGAAAATTTTATACAAGAATGAGGTGATTTTGATAAAATGTTAAAATGAAAATATAAAATTGATGATTTAAAATATATTAATTTTGGTGATTAAGAAAGTATTTTCATTAATTCATTTATTATTTCTATATTATCTATAGATTTTACAATGTATTGTTGTATTCTTTTTAAAATGTCAAAAATTTACAGTTTTCAACTATTGTCTTTTCTCCATTCTTTTATTTTTGCATCATGTCATGAAATTAAAATATCTGGAACTTTGTACCCATAAATTTCTTGTGGGGTAGTATATTGTGGATGTTCTATGTTTTTCATATTTTCTTCTACTGCATAAGAATCAAAAATATAGCTATCTTTTTCTTTTATAACTCAAGGAATAAGTCTTGTAATTCATTCTATAAAAACCATAGATGGAAGTTCTCATCCCATTAGAACATACTGTCAGATAGATAATTTTTTAAAATTTCAGTATTTTTCTTGAAAATATTTTTCAACTCTAAAATCTATTCATTCATATCTTCCAGCTAAAAGTATTATATTTTCTTGTTTTGAATAATTAAAACATTTTTCTTGATTTAAAATATTGTCTGATGGTGAAAGAAATATTATTTTAAAATTAGTTAGCTTATTTTCTTTTATTGTATTTTCTATACTATCTATTATAGGTTTTGCTTTGATAAGCATACCAGCTCATCATCCATATATTTTATCATCAATTTGTTTATGTTTGTTTGTACAAAAATCTCTTATATTTATAGTTTTTATATTTAAAATTCATTTTTCTTGTGCTTTTTTAATCAAAGAAGTATTTAAAAAACTATCAAAAATTTCAGGAAAAATAGTATGGATGAATATATTCATTTGAAAGTTAGGATATTATAAATATAAAAGATAAGAAAATTTAGTAATTATTTTATTAAATTTGTAATTTATAACTTATAAAAAAAAATGACAGATAATCAACAAGTAGATCTAAAAATTGATAAAGAGACATATGATGCTTTACAAATGTTGAAAGAAGTGTTACCTACAGAAGATGGTGAAGGTAAAATGGATGATAGTGAATTATTAAAAATGATAGTTGGAACATTTATGTCTTTTGTAATGCAACCAGAAGAAGGTGAAGAATGACATGAACATGGTTGATGTGGTTGTGGTGAATGACATTGTCAATCGTAAAGTATAAAGTCTATAAAGGCTTTTTATGGGTCTGAAAGGCATAGCTTGGAGTAAAAGTGATATGACTGCTAGGAGTGTTTGATAAAGTTCACTTAAATAAATTATCAATACAAAAAAAGTGCTAACAAAGCAAAAAGTCTATTTTCAAAAGCATTCGCTTACAATACTGTTGCAGTAGCTTAGTCTATCAGCAGTGAAAATAGCAATCAAACCTTATAGCTCTTTTTATCTGTAAAACTATAAGGCAGGAAGAAACAGATATTTATAGTTTATGATAGTGAAACTTAAAAAGTCTATCAACAAAAAACAATTTAAGTCCTTGTTTTACAAGGCTATCCTAGTAAATTGTTATATTGCTTTGCTTCAATACATGGGTTCGATACCCATCAGATTCA
>JALUXR010000021.1 GCA_027013285.1 Candidatus Altimarinota bacterium
ATTTTTGTCAAAAAAATAACAATTCTTTTGTCCCCGGGGACAAATTTTATTCTATCTTCCAAATTTCTCTAACAAAAACTCTACAAAATATAAAGATTCTTGCAGTGTTATAACTTTATTTGGTTGAAAATGATATTTTGCAAATCTATCTTTCCATGAAAATCATAATTTAGTTAAATAAACTATATTATTTTGTAATTCTTTAGATTGATTTCTTACATCTATATATTTTGGAATAATATTATAATTTTTTATTTTTAATCATAATATTTTAAATACATAATCCACAAATTCTCATCTTGTAACATATTTTGTGTTGTCTGAAGAAGAAATAGTATATTTAAGTTTTTTTCATAAGTAATTCATCATATTTACCAAAATATATTTAACCATAGTTTTGGATACTTTCTTTGTATTCCACAAATATCATCTATCTAAAACTCACAAACACAATCATCTTTTACAAGCAGACAAAAGATAAGGATTATACACACTACTTGGATCTACAAATCTTACAGGTCTAAAATATAATGTTCTACTCTGTGAGATAGTTTTTCACTGAACATCTTGAACAAGCAATTTAGATGGTTTTCAACTATTTGAATAAAATTTAAAAACTAATAATCCAAATATAGTATCTTTGTAGCTGAAATTTATTCATTTTGAAGTATTGTAAATATTACAATGAAAATAATTTAAATATCTAATATTTGTTCAAGCCTTACAGAAAACAATATCTTTTGTAGATGAAGTTAATTTATAATTTCCAGCAAAAGGAACTCTGATAATATTCATATATCAAGCATCTTGAAAAATATTTATTCACCGAGCTGGCTGTCAAACATATTTATTTCTTGGGAAAGTTACAATATTTCAATGTTTAACTTGCAAAACCTGTCATTTTTTAACTATTCTTATAGTTTTTTGATAAAGAAATTGTTTTCACATCTTTATAGTAAAAAATGTAGTTCAAGCTTTTCTAGGAATAAATGTAATTTTTCTACTACCATCTATAATTTTTATTCACCTTGGACTTACTGCAGAAAAAAAACTTTTATCATAAATAATATTTATATCATCTGGCAAAATATTATTATAATTTCTTCACCTTCTATCTTTCAGTGAAATAGTAAAACTTCCATATTTTCAGATGTAATAAACTCAAGCATTAGAAAAATTAAAACTAAATCTATGACTTCTTAAAAATTCTTGCACTATTTGTCTTTGAATTTCTTCACGAGAGATTATATTTTTTCTACTAATTTTAGGTTGTTTTTGAATTTTCTGATTAACTGTATATTTTATTACAGCACCATTTGTAGCAAGAAATGCTAGTGGATCTACAGTGTTTTCCAAAGCTCCTTTCTGACACATAGTAGAGTTGGTAATAGCCGTAATACTATGTCAATAACAATGTCTAAACCACCGAGGATGTCACCATATACTTTGATTTGTATCTATCTGAAAATGAAGATGATTTCACCGTGCATTTCAAGTATGTCAAACTTCTCATATCTTCGTATTTTGATTTACGATTTGTCAAAATTTAACTAAAATTTTACTTAAATGAGCATAATTTGAATAAACATATCTTCCATTTACTCTATGTTGAATTACTACAACTCTTCACCGACCTTTATGATAAGCAGCATACACTACTCTACCATTTCAAATACTATAAACTGGAGTTCATTTACTTGTTGCAATATCAACTCACAAATGACTTCAATGCATCACATCCCAACCATATTTATATGATCACATCCACAAAACAGTATAAATCCTACGATAAAAATATATATCTTTGGCTTTTGATTTATACATACTTGGAGTAAGTTTTGGTAATGGAATTTTACAACTTGGTCATAAATTTTTCCACAAATTAAATTTACAGCTTGCAATAGGTTTTGCTATTTCGTGTAAAGGGTAAGACCATCAATTTGCTACAGAATAACTAAGAAGGCACGAAAGAAAGAATATTATTTTTTTCATAAATTTTATAAGTTTATAATTAAATATTAGTTTTCATACATAGCTATAATTTTCTCTCTCTTTTTTTTTAAAATTGGCTTTATTTCTAAATAATAAGGATTATTTCATAATTCTTTATCTAAAATTCATAATATCTTATCAAAAGTTTTATTTTTATCTGATAAATCTTCTCAAGAAAAAACTCAGTTTAAATAATTTATAAATCAAGGAGATAAATATTTCCCAGAATTCGTTTTATTAATATTTATATTTAATTGATAATTTCTTTTTCATAATAAAGCATCTATTATATCTGCTACTGTAGTCATAATCATGATAACATCTTTTTTATCAAGTGAAATATAATCTTTTCATTCTGATGTATATTCATTTTTTTCTCAAATTAATTTAGAAAACTTATCTAATCAAACAAAACCATCATATTTATTTATTGTTTCAATAGAAGGATAATCTTTGTGATGATATAAGACTGAAGAAAGATAAGAGAATTCTGGAAAAAATCTAAAAAATTGTAATCAATATTCTATATGAGGATGTGTTATTTCTTTTAATAATTTCTTGTTAAAAATCTCAAACAATATAATTATTCATAAAAATAAATCATCTATATTTCCATCATAATCTATGAACTCTCAAAAATTTTGTTTTATATTTTTTAAGATTTTATCTTTATATTCATCATCTATAATTTCTATACTATATCAATTATTTCTTATTATATCTGATATATCTACTGCAATACTTACAATATCTATCATAAATAAATTATTTCACAACAAAAATCAAATATTAAAAGATTTAATCTTGTTAAATAACTCATTTATCATAGCAATTATCATATATTTTTTTTTTACCTCTTCTATAATTCATCTATCATCTAAAATAATTTTCTCTTTAGATTCCTTATCAACAACTTTATCAATTTCTTCTTTATCAACTACAGACATTAAAAATTGTAAAAAAAATCTATAAGAGTCAATCCTCATATTTATGGATTCATAGTTTCACATAACCTCAAGGTTATTATATTTTCATATATCATGTAAATATCACAAAACAGCAAAAAAAGATTTATCTGAAATAGATAATGTTTGTTTAATTAAATTAATTTTTCATTTTAATTCAGAATTTTGTATCCCATCATAAATATCTCATAATAAAGTTCAAACTCTAGTCATATGTTGAACAGTTTCTGAATGTTTTTTAGCTATTATACTAATTTTTTCATCTATAACATTTAAGAAATTACTTAGATTTAATAATTTATCTATAACTACTTTAAAAAAAACTTCAAATTTTGTCTTATATAACTTAATTTTCTTTTTAATATCTTCTTCATCTATACTTCAATTTAGATTAATAGATAATAGTATATTTTTTCAGTTATATTCAAAATCTAATTCAACATTAGATTGATAATCTATATTATTAGATTTATTAAATCATATTAATTCTATCCTTTTATTCAGTTTATCATTAAGCTCAAATTTATAAGATATATTTGCTTCATTAACATTTAATCATAAATATTGTATCAAAATAACCTTTATAAAATAATCAATAAGTTCATAATTAAATCATACTATATGATTTAGTCTATTCATCAAATCATAAAATATTACATCCTGCAAAGAATTAATTTTCAAATAAATATCTTCTTCCAATCCAGATAATTCTTCTTTATAAAGAATCTTACAATAAGAATAATATATATATGTAAAGTTTTTAATAGTAATTACAGGAGAATATTTAGATAAAATATAAGAAAGAGAAATTTTAGATACCTCATTATTTTCTAATATTAATCAGATATAAGAAACACTATTATCTCCATAATCTGTATCTAATCATCCATAAAATTTAGAAAATGTTTTTAATCAATTTTTTTCTTTACTTAAATAAACATTTTCTATATCTTTTATTTTTTGTTCAACTAAAACATTTCAAGACAATTCATACAAAATAGACAAATTATTCACATAAACAGTCTTTACAACATCAGAATATTCATTTAAATCTATCTCAATAGATAATACAAAATCTAATAAAGTATTTATATATTCTTTTACTAAATTATCATCATTATCTAAAAAAACTAATTCATAATTAGTATATGAAACTAATGTATTAAAATAATTAAACCAGTAAGGATCTCATATTTTATTTTTTAAATCAATTAATTCGTTCATTACATTTTTTAATTTCAGCTTAGAATTTATATTAATAGCATCCAATCATCAATTATCTATAAATTCTTTCTTTTGATCCATTTCATCATAAAATAATATTCATTGACAATGATTAGATATAAAACAATATTTATCAGTATTTCTATATTTAGATATAAATGTATTTACTATATTTACCAATAAATCTAATTTAATTAACCTTAAATCTTTTAGAAAAATATCTACTTTATCATAAAAATTATTATTTAAATAATATGATATAATAGAAACTATAACCATAGTCATAACTTCATTTTCCATATCAAATCATCAAGTAGATAGTATTTTATTTTTAATTAAATCTATTTTATAAACTCATTCTTTATATCATCATGCCATAATATTATTTATATTTTGCATATCTTTTTCAGAAAATTCAGATATTTTTTTCTTCTTTAAACAACAGAGTCATCATAAAGAATTACTTATTTTATCAGAACCAACATTACAGTCATTTTTTATATTTTCTATTGACATATTTTTAATATATTCTATAATATAAATACCTTTAATTTATAAATAAAAACAAAAATGAGTTGTTAACTAAAGGTTCAATAGGATAGGTCTGGTGAGATCTATCCTTTTTTTTATTTAATCTCAAGTTGTTCTGTAGCTTCTCTCACTTTTTCCACAAAAAAGTCTTCCAAATTGCCCGATACATTTTTAATTTCTCATTCATAGATAATTTCTCATAGATTTATAATAGCAAAATTATCTGCTATTTCTTGAACATCTGATAAAATATGAGTATTAAAAAATACAGTAGTTCATTGTTCTTTCAAATCTTTTATAATATTTTTTACTAAATTTCTACCGAGAGGATCAAGACCACTCATAGGTTCATCAAAAAATACAAGTTCAGGAGCATGAATAATACTTGCAGCTATACCTAATCTTTGCTTCATACCTTTTGAATAAGCTTTTATAAGTCTATCTTTTGCAAATCAAAGACCTACTTTTTCAAGTAAATTATCACTTTTTTCTTTTACTTGTTTTTTACTCATTCAAGAAAGTTTTCACATAAACTCCAAAAATTCCTTTCAAGTAAGATGTTCATAATAATATGCTTGTTCTGGAGCAAATCCAATTTTAGAAAGTATTGATCTGTTTTGAGTTAGTTTTTCACCAAACAAAAGAATCTCTCCAGAAGTTGGATGAACAAAATCTAAAATACATTTCATTGTTGTAGTTTTTCCAGCTCAATTTGGTCAAAGAAATCAAAATATTTCTCACTTTTTTATTTCCAAATTTACTCATTTCAAAACTTCTGTCTTTTTTAAATTTAACTTAAAAGTTTTCTTCAAATTAGTTATTTTTAATACCATCTTTATTTTAATTGATAATTTAAAATTGATAATTGATAATTATTGTCTGTGCTTGTTTATAAATAAGTCCCCGGGGACAATTATTTCCCTATCTCCTACTAAAACTCTTTTTTATTGAATATTAAAGACGATAAAACAAGCAATATAAATATATAAACCAAAGCTCATCAGGTAGCAGACAAGATAAAATGTGTAGTTGTATAA
The DNA here is from genome assembly GCA_027013285.1 of Candidatus Altimarinota bacterium. GTDB lineage: Bacteria > Patescibacteriota > Gracilibacteria > Absconditabacterales > Absconditicoccaceae > S009-33. The sequence goes on from JALUXR010000021.1 coordinate 5,750, forward strand.
GTTCATAATTGTGGAGAAAGAAAATACTCTTTCATACTTAAATCCTGAAAATTAGGCAATACATAATAAATTCATTTTAATAAAATTTTAACAAATGGAGATATGATTTTTTCTTGATCTATCTGAGCAAAAAATAACATAAAAGCACTAGCATGAGCAACAAAATATATAAATAATGAGCTTAACAAAGCTAAAAATGGAGATACAAAAGTTGAAAAAAATATCACAAAAGCAAGTATTACTAATATTTTCATATAACTTAAAAACATAGCTTGAATATAAAATCATTCAAAACTAATATGATGAAATAATAATGCTAAATAAAATCAAAATCATAAAATTATATACAAAAACAATAATATAATACTAAATCAAATAAATTTTCATATTATAAATTTATATTTATCTTTCATTCTAGACAAAGCTAATAATACTGTCTTTTTATTAAACTCATTATAAAGTAAATAAGAACCAAGAAACAAAGTCAAAATAAGAGCAAATATTTCTATAACTGACAATGAAAAATCAATAATTGCTTTATTTCACTGATTTATAGTCAAAGTATCCAATAAATATGAAGAAAAAATTAAAACAACTCAAATAAACAATCAAATATAAATAATCTTTAACCTAAAGAACTCACGAATAGTATTTGTAATAATATCTCACATGTTTTTTTTAATAAACAAAAAATAAATATATACTTATATTTAATGATTTATTTATTTTTTTCTATGTATTTTTAAAGTTTTTTTAATTCAATATATCATACAAATCATTTTTACATGAATCTACTAAAACTCTTGATGATATAGATAATATTTTATGTATTTTATCTTCTGGAGTTTTTTCTCTTCTAAAAAATATTTCCTGAAATTTAATAA
>JALUXR010000022.1 GCA_027013285.1 Candidatus Altimarinota bacterium
TGATAATTTTCTTTTTCTCAAGAAAAGTTTAAACTTACAAGAGATTGAACTTGTTTTCAAACAAATGAAATATACTGAGGTTGTGAAACCTTTGGAAATACAACTGTAAACCAAGTATAAGACAATATCACAAAAACTATCATTCAAATAGTTCTCAATATTTCGAATCTTCAAGGAAAAAATATATATTTAAGCCAACTCACTATAAAAAGTAAAAATATAGTTCATAACATCAAAATATTTATCAAGCCAAAAAACCAAAACAAGAATACTAATCAAACTAACAATATTATCGAAGAATAAAACTCACTCAATAATATAAAAACTCTCTTAAAATAATAAATTATCTTAGATTTAGATTCACTAAAATCCCAAAGTCCTATTCTTTCTATACTTGTCATAATATTTTGTAATATTACATACTCACTATAATTTTCAGCTGAAAAAAACATTAACAAGAAAAATAATTTTTGCCAATCTTTCAAAGGTAATTTAATTGATTTAAAAACTAATATATAATAAAAATACGGTTTTATAAATGCCCAAGAAATACTATTATAAGATTCAATAATACTATCTTTAAATTGTTTTGAAAATAACAATAAATCAAAATTTACAATATTTTTATCAATTTTTTGTAAATAAAACAAATTCACTCAACCTATCTTAGCCCAATCATTTTCTGATAACCTGTCTTTGATAGCTTCCCAATAAAAAATCTTTTTCAATCATTTAAATTTTTTATCTACCAAATAAGTAAGTAAATATTTTATAAACTCTTTTTCTGAAGCAAAAACCTTTTTTATATCTTTATGTAAATTTTTTCAAATGAGAAAATTATCTCCATATTTATGAATAATCTTTGAAATATAATAATTTTTTCTTTTATCATCTATAGTATCTATAATTTTATTTATCAAATTATTTTGTTTTTCAAGATTTCTATCATAATTTTGAACTATATAAGCAAAACAGTAGTTTAAAGATTCATAAAAATGATAGTTTTCTGTTTTTTGAAATTCATCAAATGGTAAATGAACTTTTTTATAAGATATATCAAATTGTTGTATATTTACATAAATAGAATTAAGCAAAAAATCTATAGTATGATTATCTTCTTTTTCTTTTAATCAATAAAAATATTCTTCAAATTGAGAAAAAATCTTAAAATCTTCCTTATTTAAATAATTTTGAAATAAACTATTTTTATTCAACTCCTCTACTGTTGTAGAATTTATAATGTTTATCATATCAGGCCTGTTTTCTATAAAAGCAATGGCCTTATATTTTACTTTTTCGTCAAAAAGATTCATACAATAAACATAAGTTCACATATCATAATATTTAAGTTTTTCTAGCAAATTTGCTATATCATCAATAATATTTTCAAAAAATGAACTATAATAATACAATTTATCTAAAAAACTTCATTGAGTGTTTATTTTTGTAGGTGAAATAAACTCATTTACAGCTTTATAAAAATAATCAGTCAAGCTATCGGACAAATCATTTTCAATCTTTGTTATATTAAAATAAAAAGATAAAGGATTTTTTGGAATCTCTATTTTTTTAAACAAATCAACTAATTGTTCATCAAAAACTTGCTTATCTGTATTCATTTTTTTGTTTTTATTTTTAAAATCTAGTCTTATTCTAAATTTTTATTTTTTTTTGTCAAAAAATACTTTTTCATCCTCAAGAATAAAAAAATAAAAAATAATTTACTAAAAATTATAATATATAAAGGTCTTTACAGTAAAATAATTTACTAAAACAAACTTTCTTCTTTGATAGTCTTTTTATTAAAACTTCGTCAATTTTCTTGTAACCAACTTTTCAATTCTTTTGTTAAAATATTATTCTCTTGTGCTTTTTTAATTTTACTATTTCAAGCTTTATCTCAAATAAGCAATAATGTAGTTTCTTTTGTAAGTTGATTTGAAAATTCTCCTCCATTTTCTTCTATAAATTTTTCAATTTTATCTCTAGAAACTCATTCAACAGAACCCGTAATCACAAATTGTTCCCCAGAAAATTTACTATTTTTATTATTTAATGTAATTATTTCTACTTTTTGTAATATTTTTTTTATTACTTTTTGATTATGTTTTTCATGAAAAAACTTTTTTATACTTTGAACAACCTTAGGTCAAACTCCATTTATTCATAATAAAAATTCTTCTCATTCTTCAGAAACAAGAAAATCAGATATTTCTCCAAAATATATAACTTGTTTCATTATTTTCTCTTTTTCAATTTCTCAAGCTATTAATTTCGATGTTTTTTTTCACAAAAGCTCAACTCAAAGTGCAGACAAAAACACATTTAAAGAAATTTTTCTTTTTTGATTTATAGAAAACAATAAATTATTAACTTTTTTTTCTTTAAATAAAGGTAAGACCAAAAGTTCTTGTTTTTTTTCTTCCAAATAAAATATATCTCCATAATCATAAATAATTTTTGCTTGTAATAATGATGAAATTATTTCTATTCACATTCCATCAATATCTAATCAATTTTTACTTACAAAATAAGCTATTTTCTCTTTTACTTGTGCAGGACAAGACACATTGATACATTTCAATGCAACTTCTCATTCAAGATGTAAAGTTTCACCATCACAAACAGGACAATAAGTTGGTTCTTGAATATCTATCAAACTATTTTTATTATTTTCAATTAAGTTATATTTTAGCAAATAATTTAAATAACTATTTTTATAATCTCAACTTATTTTTTTAATCTTATCAAAATCATTTTCTATAATATTATCATTTTCTCTTCTTTCTTTAATTACTCAAATTATGTAAGGAATCACTTCTCCTGATCTTTGAACCCAAACATAATCTCAAATTTTAATATCTTTTTCTTTTATAAAATCAAAATTTTGCAAACTTGCTCTTGAAACAATTACACCTGAAAAATCTATAGGTTGCAAAACAGCTACCGGAGTGATTACTCAAGTTCTTCAAACTGATAATTCTACATCTAAAATTTGTGTAGAAATCTGTTTTGCAGGATATTTATATGCAAAAGCCCATTTTGGATGATGAGCAGTTTCTCATAACATATTCCAATATTTGTCATTATCTACTTTGATCACTAACCCATCAAATTCTACATCTTTTTCGTCAAGTATATTTTTTATTTCTTCAGAATTTACAATCTCTAAAATTTCTTCTTTTTGTAATCAATGTCTATGTTTAAATAATTCTCAATTATTAATTTTCAATTCTCAACTATTAACTATACTCTTAAAGTCAAATATCCAAAATCATTGCTTTTCCAAAAAATCTAAGCTTTTATGGTGAGTTTCTACTCAAGTATCCTTAAAATTTAATATTTCATAAACTACCATATCAAGCTGTCTTGATCTTGTAATACTCACATCAAGTTGCCTCAACGACCCCGAAGCTAAATTTCTCGGGTTTGAATAAGTTTCTAATCATTGTTTTTCTCTTTCTTTATTTATTTTTTCAAAAATAGACTTTTTTACTACAACCTCACCTCTTACATGTAATTTATTTTTATAAGAAATACTTAATGGAATAGATTTTATAGTTTTTATATTTTCTGTAATATCTTCTCAAATTTCCCCATTTCATCTTGTAATTCATTGAATTAAAAACCCATTTTCATAAATTAATTCAACTGATAATCCATCATATTTAGGCTCAATATAAAAATTTATATTTTCTTCTCATACATCTTTTTCAATTTTTTCTAACTTTTCGCCTACTTCATCAACATTATAAGTATTTTCCAAAGATAAAAGTAAATATTTATGTTTTGCCTTTTTTAAATCTGATTGTATTTGATTTGTAAGTCTTTGAATAGGACTATCTTTTCTAATTAAATTTTGAAACTTACTTTCTAAATTTTCCAAATAATGAAAAAGTAAATCATACTCATAATCTGATATAACTGGCTGTGATTGGACATAATACAAATAATTAAAATGATTTAAATTTTCTACTAGTTTATCATAAATTTCTTTAGCTTTTATTTCATCTAAAGTCTCAATTTTATTATCTTTTATAAATTTTTCTGGATTTTGAATATACATTTTAAATATTTTCTAATAAAATTATCAATTATTACCAAATTGGAAACAGAATAATAGTTTTTAAACTTTAAAATATAGTTTCCAATTTGGTAACAGTCAGATTGGATTAAAACTTTATTTTCAATCTGACTGTAATATTTGTAGTTATAAATATATTAGTTTAAAATTAAAGAAAAAAGAATTACAAAAAAAAATAGAATCTAAATTAGTTAAACTTGAAAACAGATAATCTGTTTCTCCTTGAAAAAAACTATCAAAATAGTAAAAATAAATCATTTATTCGTAATTTTAATAAATGGCATTATATTTGAAATATAGACCAAATAATTTTGAAACCATAGTATGACAAGAACAAGTAAAAGATATTTTAAAAGCTGAAGTAGAACAAGATAAACTTAGCTCTTCATATGTTTTTTTCTGACCAAGATGAACAGGTAAAACTTCTACTGCAAGAATTTTAGCAAAAGCTATCAATTGTACTTGAGAATGAGAAAAACCTTGTAATAAATGTGAAAATTGTAAACTTATAGATAGTTGAAGAACATTAGATTTTGTAGAAATAGATGCTGCAAGTAATACTCAAGTAGATAAAATTAGGGAAGAAATCATAGATAAAGCTCTTTATCCACCTACAAATTTGAAAAAGAAAATATACATCATAGATGAAGTTCATATGTTGAGTAAATCAGCATTTAATGCTCTTTTAAAAATAATGGAAGAGCCACCAGCTTATTTAAATTTTATACTTGCAACTACAGAATTACATAAAGTTCCTGAAACTATTATCTCAAGATGTGAAGTTTTTAATTTTAAAAGAATTTCTCAAGATAATATAATTTTAAGATTAGAATATATCTGCAAGCAAGAATGATTTGATTATGAAATAGATGGACTTAAGCTTATTTCAAAAATTTCTGATGGATGACTTAGAGATGCTATCAAATATCTTGAACAAGTAAGTATTATATGAACTATAACTGCAGAGAATGTAAGTAAATTTTTATGAATTGCCCCTGAAAGACAAATTAAGGCATTTTTGGATATTGTTTCTACAAATGATTTAAATGATATTTTTACAGAAATAGAAGATCTACAAAACAAATGAATAGATTTAACTAATTTTATAAAAGATATCTTATCTTATTTAGATGAGCATTTATTAGAAAATACAAAAGAAAACTTAAAATTAATAAATTTATTCGACGAAATTTATGTAAATATCAGATTATTTCCAACTCCTGCTTTGGCTTACAAAACAATTATTTGAAATAAAAAAATACAATTTACTGAAACAAGAAATAAACAAGAAAAAAATACTGAAATTCCAGAAAACTTAAAAAATAAAGAAAAAATAAAAGCTACTAAACAAGAAGAAACTACTGAAGTTGTAGAAACTACAAAATGTGAGGATATAAAAAATAAATTAATTTCAAAATTAAACTCACCTATAATAAAATGAATTATAAAAAACTTCTGAGAAATAGATCAAGAAAATTGAGAAATAGTAGTCTATATCATATCTAACACTAATTTTCAGATTATTACAAAACCAGATAATAAAGAAATATTAGAAAAAGAAATATCTTGATTATGCCCCAACAAAACTATTCAAATCAAAAATATTACAAAAGAAGAATATTTTGAAAAACAATTAAGCAATTAAAAAATAACTTGAAAAAAATAATTTAAAATATATTATCAATTTATATAATAAGAATTATTCTTGTTATATTTTATATATTAATATAATAAAAAATGTTACATGAAGAAAGAGCAAACCTTACAGATAATACTTTAGATATGAAAAGAGCTATAGATAGCTTAAGAGAAGAATTTGAAGCAGTAGATTGGTATAATCAAAGAGCTGATGCTTGTACTGATCCAGAATTAAAAGCTATTTTAATACATAATGCAAATGAAGAAAAAGAACATGCATCTATGTTATTAGAATGGATGAGAAAACATGATACAAATCTAGATCATGAACTTAAAGACTATCTATTCAAAAATAATGATATAGTATCTCATGAAAACAATATTAAAGATTAATTAAAAAAACTACCTAAATAATCTCAAGGTAGTTTTTTAATTATTAAGAATTATTTTTTTCATATTTAGCAAGTATATCTTCAGATGATGATCAACTTAAATTCTTTCTATGAGATATTAATTTTTTTCATATATTGAATAAACCAGCCACCTTATTTAAAGTAGATTCAGTTCCTTTTTTATCTTCTAATTTATTTAAAAATCATTTTAAATTTTCAGCACTTGTAGCTTTTTCTTTAATATTTGACAATTTACTTATAAATTTATCCATACCAACACTTAAATTATCTTTAGCTTGTTCTTGTCATTCAAGAAATTCATTTGTAGCTTTATTTATTTCTCATGAAACCTCTTTTAGATATTGTGTATCTTGACCATCTTCTATAGAAACCTCTCATCTATCTGTGATTCAAAAATCCATCAATCACTCCAATTTAGAATTTATATTAGATAAAGTATTTTCTATTTTATCTTTTATAGTCATCTTATCAGAAAACTTTAGTTTTGTATCAGGACTAGTTAGAAAATTATCATAATCTTTATTAGAAAAACTTAACTGATCTTCATTTTTCTGTTGTTTTACTTCAACAATATCTCATATATCTTGTGTTTCTGGTCAATAACATATATTTAGTTTTTTTAATTTAAATTTCATTTTTATATTTATTTTAATTTATAAATTTAATAACATCTGATCAGCTTCAAGTTTTGTTTTATGTTCAATAATATTATTTCATATATTCTTTATCTTTCTAATAAATTTAGAAAACAATCATTCTTCTGCCTTTACCCTTTCCCACAACATATAACCTATCTCTTTTTTTTCTTCTTCATCAAATCAATTAATCATATCCAAGAAATCTTTTTCTTCAATTTCTGTAAGATTATATAATTGATGCATTAAATTTAATAATTTAGTATCTATTTTTGACATTTAAAGATTATTTATTAATATAAAGTCATATACATATTATATTTATAAAAAACTATTTGTCAAATATGAAAGAAAATCTATCAAATAAAGAAATAACAGATATTTCAGAAAAACAATTTATTATTTGAATTAAAAATATATTAAATGCCTTAAAAAATGATACAAAAATATATATATTTTTTTCTAATACACTAAAACTTTACAAAGAAAAAAAATATAAAAACTTTGATTATAAAAAAATACAAGAATTATTTATACAATCTTGAAAAAAAGTCGGATGGTGAAAATTTATTATAGAAGATAGATTAATTCCAACAATAGATTTTAAACAAAATGAAAATTTAATATTAAAAGATTTATCTAAATATATAAAAAATAATAAGAATTATAAAGATTGTATAACTTGAATAGCTAAATATTTAAAAGATCATATACAATATCCATTTTTCTTATGACTTAGTCAAACAATAAATCATTTAAATAAAAATACTATTAAATTATTAAATAATACGATAATCAATCAAAATGAAATTAATTTTATATTAAATAAAATATGATGAGTTCATTATTTAGACAAACATATGAATATATTTATAGAAAAATTAAAAAAATGAAATACAAAAGAAATACAAAAATATTTAATTAATAATTTTTCTAAATTTTCTAAATCTAATAAAGAATTTCTATATTATACTTTTGCTTGACTAAATAAATCAAAAGATAAGTTAATTTATTCTTATTTAAATCATACAACAGCTTATAATATTCTCTATAAATTTCATGAATGAGATTGTGATACAATAAGCTTAATAGCTAAAAAACTTTTTAATAAAGTTTATAAATGAAAAAATGTAAAAATATTATATATATTAAATTATTGAATAGGACATGCATACAATATTATGTTAGTCAAAAACAAAAATTGAATTAGATTTAAATACTTAGATTTCTTAGAATATATAAAAACAGGAAATTTAAAAGATATATTTGTTAAATATTTAAAAAAATATGAAATATACTGAGAAAATAACATTTTAAATAACAAAACAAAAAACACTTAATTTTATTCAACTTTTTCTCACATAATATCTACAATAATATTTTTAACTTTTTCAGGTTCATCTACATAATAAAAATCTATTTGTCACTCTCATAATTCAGCTCATTCTGTTAAAATTATAATATTTCAAAAATTAAATACACTCCTAAGTAATCAATTTTTATTTACAGTTAATGTCTTTATCTTTTCTACATCTATAGTTCTTCATTTTCTAGACAATATTCATTCTTGATCATAATGTATTAAATTTTTAGGAGTAATTACTATAAAATCTAGTATATAATCAACATATTTTTTCAATAATTTAAATCATAAAGGTATAAATAAAATTAAAAAAACTACTATTCAAAATAATATATAAGCTGTTTTAAATTCAGACGATATAGAAGATAATAAATAAAAAAATATAGTCATATAAAATAATAATCATACAAAAGAAAATATTATAGGCAACAAAATATAAAAATAATAATAAAATTTTCCATGACTTATAAGAAAAACATTTTCTTTTCAATATTTCTCGACATTTTTATTTACTATTTCTTGTTTAAAATTACTATCGAAAGTAGATAAAATTTTCATAATCTAATAATTTATAATTAAAATAAACATTATATGTCAGTGTAATAAATTTAATTAAAAAATCTATAGAAATTTAGTATAAAAAAATAGGGCATAAAACTCTATCTTAAAACTATGAAGATTTCATTAATTTTTTTCTTAACCATCCACCTACTGGAACCTCTACAAATTCTAATCATCCTGAAGGTAATTTTGTAAGAGCATATCCATCTGAATCTACTTTAAGTCTTGTTTCCCAACATATTTTTCTTCACTTCAAAAACCGATTGAATGTATTTCATCTTGGATTTGTTTTTGCTCACAAAAATCATAGATTTTTAGCCTCTTCTAAAGAAATTCTTCTTTTAGGATAATTAAATTTTTTAGCTCATTTAGTTCTACCAGCCTGCTTTTGTAATTGTGCTTTCTTTGCAGCAATTCATTTTTTGTTAGTTCTTGCCATTATTTAAACAATGTTACATACTAAAAATACTAATTTGTTGTGATATTATAAAGATTCAAAGTATATTTTCAACTATAGTTATAAAAAAAATCTATTTATTATTCTTTTTATAATACACACAAATATTTTGTAAAGGACACTCTTCACATTTAGGTTTTCTTGCAGTGCAATGATATCTTCCAAAAAATATTAAACTATGATGTAATTTTATAGTTGCATCCTTATCTAAAATCTTTGCTGCTGCTTTATCAGTTTCAAGTGGAGTTTTTGTTTTTACAATTCCAAGTCTATTCAAAACTCTATGAACATGAGTATCTACAGGTAAATATGGTGCATTATACAAAACTGCAGTAACTACCTTTGCTGTTTTTATACCAACTCATGGAAGTTGAACAAGTTCTTCCAAAGTTTTAGGAATTTCTCAATTATATTTTTCCAACAAAATCTTTGAAGTAAGATAAATATTTTTTGCTTTTGTATTAAAAAATCCTATAGTTTTAATATAATCTTTTATTTTATCTATTCATAAATTTACAGCATCTTCAGGCTTTTTAACAACTTGAAAAAGTTTTTTATTAGCTTTATTCACTTGCACATCAGTAGTTTGAGCTGACATCAAAACAGCTATCAAAAGTTGATATGGATTGGAATATTCAAGATCTGTCCTATTTTCAGGGTACATTTTAAACAAAACTTCCTTCATTATATCTATTTTTTCTTTTTTAGTCATTTACCATAATTTTTCATTTTAAAACTTTATAAATATAAACTTAAACTCACTATTTTCAAGTTCAGTCAATTACAAAAAAAACTCACTGTTCGGTGAGTTAAAGATATTTATTATCTAAATAAATACGACTTACTTCAACAAGAAATCTTTTATATTTATATGTTTAATTCATTCATAATTATTCACAAATAAACTATCATAACTTACAACAATTTTTTCATAATTGTCTTTGATTTTAGTCAAATTTCAAAACTCCCTTTTTATTACATTTTCATCTGAAAGTATATAACAAACTTGAATATATTTTTTATCTCCATTTTTTTCTGCTATAAAATCTATTTCTTTATCATATAAAATACCTACTTTTACATCATATCAATTCAAAACTAAATGGTTGTAAACTAAATTTTCCAAAATTCCATTTATATCATTTTTTAGATTTATTCAAACTATAGCATTTCTTATTCACAAATCAAAAGCATATACTTTTTTTGTAATTTCAAATATCTTTTTTCACCTAATATCATATCTTAAAACTTCATCAAACAAATAAGAATCAAAACTAAATTCCATATAATTTAAAATAGTTTCAACTGATGTTTTTATATTCTCACTTTTAAGAAAATTAGCTATATTTTTTCAATTTATAAGATGTCCTATTTCTTTAAATAAAAATTTGTGAATCATTTTTAATAAACTTGGATTTCTTATATTTGCATATTCTAGTAAATCTTTTACAAAAATTATATTATAAACTCATTTTAAATATTCATTTTTTATATTTTCATTTTCTATCAAACTTATAGCTGGCAATCAACCAAAATTTATATATTCAAAAAATAAATCATCAGTTAATTTTTTATTTTTAAATTGTAAAAATTCATTTAAGCTTAACGGATAAATTTTTTTACTAATATATCTTCATCTAAGATTTGTTCAAATATCTTTTGATAAAAGTTTGCTATTACTTCAAGTGATATAAACAATACTTTCAGGAAAACTACTCCAAACAGACAAAATAAACTTTTGCCAATCTTTAATTTCTTGCACTTCATCTATTCAAACAAAAAATTTATTTCCAATATTATTTTCTTTTCTCCATTTTTCAAAAATATGATTTAAATCTTTATAATCTTTTATTTTATCAAATTCTATCCATTCTTTATTTATATAAAAAATTTCTTTTTCTTTTAAAACTTTATTTTCTAATATTTTTTTGATAGTCTCAAAAAGAAAAAAACTTTTCCCTACTCTTCTTGCTCACACTATGACTTTTACAAAAGGAGCAAAACAAAAACTTTCAAAATCTT
>JALUXR010000023.1 GCA_027013285.1 Candidatus Altimarinota bacterium
ATAATATAGAAAATAAGCAGTTAAATTGTTATATTAAAATACAATCTAAAACCGACTACTTTTTGTCTAATTCGTCTATAAATTTTATAACAGTAATAAATAATCAAGAGATTCAAAATTCAAATACTCACTATAGTTGTAAATATGTTTTGTCATGACAAGTTTTGTCAAATAAATGTAATCCAGGTCCTTTAAATTTATCTTGATGATTACATAAAATTAATTTAAGTATAACTTGAGATGATGACAAAACTTGTCAAACTGTTTATTATTTTAATTTACCAAGTGAAAATATAAAAATAGAAAGGGATACTTACAAAGAGGCTGTAAATCCTACAAATTGTGTTACTATGAATTCAAATGATTTACAAACATTAGTTGGTAATATTTTAACAAAATATAAATCAAATACAACTTTGAAAAAAGTATTTAATTCTGTAAAATACCTGTTTGTAGACAAAGATGATAATTTTGTAAAAAAAAGTAATTCAGATAAATTAAGACAATTTGTGCAACAAATAGACAGTAAATATAAATCAAATATTACTCTAAAAAAGATTTTTAATCCGATTTCATATTTGTATGAAAAAGATAATTTATTAACTTGAATAAATATAGAAACAGGAAATTATTTAAATACTTGATTTTTATTACAAACTTGAGAAAAATTACAAACATCTTGATCTGTCCAAATAGTATGAATTTTACCGAACCCTGTCGGAGCTGATAAATGAAAAGAGGCTATCTTACTTTCCTGAAAAATATTAACTTGATTATACTTACAAATTAGACAGAGAAAATATAATTTGTCTAAATATGTTCTAACTTGAAATAATTATTTATTTACTTGAACATTTAATTTTTGAAATACTAGTTCTTGTGTAAGTTTATTTAATTCTTGAGATATTTTACAAGATAGAAAATGTTATCTAAATCCTAGTGTATGAAAATATGTTTATAATTTTGTAACTTGAGTTATTTTAGAGAAAAATAGACCCAATAATTTAAGATGATTAAAATTAAGTTTTAGTTGAGATAAAATAATTGTTAAATTTTGAAACCAGAAAAAAATTTTTGTAAATCAAGCTTATAAGCTTTTACTAAAAAAGACTAAAAAAATTATAAAAATTACAGTAAAATATTTTACTAAACTTTTGAAACAAAATAAAAAACTAGAAAAACAAAAAGATAAAGTTTATTATATTTATTTAAAATATTATGCAAAGTATCTAATTTTAAAAACTAGATTTAATAATCTAAAAGAAGAATTTTTACAGTATAAAAAAAATAATAGAAAAAAATATAGAAACAAAAACTTAGATATAAAGTATTATAAAAAGCAAATTTCTTTTTTGAAAAAGTTTCTTTCTTCTACAAAGAAAAATATAGACTATAAAAAATATCAGAAATATTTAAAGAATTATAAAAAAATGAAAGTAAGAAACTTACAGAGATAGAAACAAATCGGATATAGTTTTAATTTTCAATGTCAAAATTACTATTTAGTATTAAAAATAATTTATGGATAAAAGTATAGAATTATTGAAATTAAGATATTATTTGATTCCTTTTTGAATTTTATTATTTTCCTTACTCATCTTTCAGAGCCTTTATTTCTTTCTGTGAATATTTTTTGTTTTGTGTGTTATCTATGGCTTTATTTTTTGGAAAACCAAAGAGATTTCTTTTTTTACAATATTGTTTTTTATGTGAATTTTATCTTTGTGAAGTTATGTCTACTTTATACAAAATACTTATGATAACATCTCACAGTATCAAAAAACTTTTACAAAAAAAGAATATGAAGTTATAGACAAGCTTGGACAATGAAGATATTTAGTAAGAGATGATTTTAATTGAGAATTTATTTTAAAGAAAGCTGCAAAATGATATAAATTATGAACTTTACTAAAGATTTATTGATTTTTAAATCCAACTACTCTAGCTTTTAAAAACTATAAGGAATTTTTACAAAAACAATTTTTGTCTAAAAATGTAAAATTTTGAAAAATTAAAACTATATTTAAGTTTGATTATAATAATTATCTTATGATGAAATGAATAGATTGAACTATTTATTCAAAAAAAGAGTTTGTTGTATGAAAACAAAATATACCATTTTATAAACAAACTAAACAATATTTAACGGATAAGATAATAAAAATTTATTCAAATTATAATGATAAATATAAAGCTTTAGTTTTATGATTACTTATTTGAGATAAATCTTTGCTTTCAAAAGAAATTTATAATCAATTTATACACTCTGGACTTGTCCATATTATAGTGGTAAGTGGCTGAAATATAATGTTTTTGGTTATATTTCTATCTATATTGTTATTTTTTATGCCATTTTATCCAAGGCTTATATTAATTTGAGTTTGAGTAATTTTGTATGCTATGCTTGTTTGATGAGATAGTTCAGTGATAAGAGCAACAATTATGTGAATGTTATCACTTATAGCCTTATTTTTTGGGAGATTGTCGGATACCAAAAGGATTTTATGAATAGCTTTTATCTTGATGTTAATTTATAATCCTTACTTTTTGTGGTATGATTTAGGATTTATACTTTCATTTTTAGCACTTATTTGAATTTTATTTGCAAATAGGTTCAATATACAGATTGATTATAAAGATGAATTAAGAGAACTTGAAAAAATTAATACTAAAACTAACTCATATTATTTACAGATACACTTAATTTATTTTAAAAAATGATTAGCTTATTTCTTTAATAATTATGTTTTACCGACCTTGGGTGCAACTATAGCTGTTTCTCCTGCAATTATTCTTTTTACATGACAAGTTAATATTTTATCTTTCCTATCAAGTATCTTTGTAGTGCCAATTGTTCCTGTTGTTATGTTGGACAATATTATTATTCTCTTTGTGTCTAATTTGTCTACTACTCTAACTCATATTCTGGTTTGGTTTAGTGTAGAAATTATGAAATGGATATTTTATATATCTTGGTTATTCGGCGAAAAATATGTTTATTTTTTTAAATTATAAAATGAAAGATTTTAAAAAAATATTTTCCTCTCGTCTGGCAGCTAAAGGTATAAATGCAGTTTCAAGATGAGCTTTCGTTAATTCTATTTTTAATACTTTTTGTAAAGATAATTTTTCTATGAATATTGAAGTCCAGTGAAAGATAGAAAATAATATTTATGTTGTGAAATTGTCTAATTCATCTTTTAAAAGTATTATATTTTTACAAAAAAAAAGAGTTTTAGACCATATAAATCTAAAACTTGAGGATATGAACTTTGATAAAATAATTGATATTAAGATAATATAAAATTGATAA
>JALUXR010000024.1 GCA_027013285.1 Candidatus Altimarinota bacterium
TATTTTATGTTAATTAATTATTTGTATGCAAAAACAATGAGAAAGTAGGATTTTGTCTCTTGAAAAAATTAAAGAAATAAAACCTAATTTAGATGCATTAAAAGTTATAAATAGCCAACTTTCTGAAAAAGCAGAAATAATTTTTTTTGATATAAAATGAAAAGTTCTAAAAACTTTGACAACAAATAATAATATTGTTTTAATTGCTCAAGTTAAAGAAAAAATAGAATTAAAATGATATAAATTAGATTTTTATTATTGTGATGAGGAATCATTTTCTTATGCTCTTACTTGGTATAATCAGCTTTTATCTTTAGAAAATAAAGCAAAAAAAGAATTAGAAGAGTTAGAAAGTGCAAAATGAGTTAGTGCTATAGAAATGATGAAAAAGCTGTATAATCAAAAAAATCAATATTCTGAAACAGATTTTATAAAAGAAATTATAAGACTTGCTTTTATGTCCGGTAGTTCTGATTTACATTTTCAACCAGAAGAAGACGGTGTTTGGATAAGATTGAGAGTAGATGGTGTTTTGAAAAAAATAGTAGTTTTTACATTAGCTGAATTTAAAAAATATTTAATAAAACTTAAAAGTATAGCAAAAGTAAAATTAAATATAGATTATATACCTCAAGATGGTAGATTTGATTTTGAAACAAAAAAATGATGAAAAACTTATAAAATAGATGTAAGGGTAAATTTTATGCCAGTTTTGTATTGAGAAAGTGTTGTAATGAGATTTTTAGATTCTTCTTCTTGAATTAGATCATTTTCAGAAATATGATTTATGTGAGAATCTTATGATATTTTACAAAGAAACATAGAAAAACCTTATGGTATGATACTTGTAACTTGACCAACAGGTTCTTGAAAATCTACTACGTTGTATAGTATATTAAACAAATTAAATCTTCCAGATAAAAAGATAATTACACTTGAAGATCCTGTAGAATATAGTTTACCAAATATACAACAATCACAAGTAAATGTATCTAAAGGTTATACTTATACTGAATGATTAAAAGCTATATTAAGACAGGATCCAGATATTATCATGGTATGAGAAATAAGAGATGTAGATACTGCACTTATAGCAATTAATGCGGCTTTAACTGGACATTTAGTTCTATCAACACTCCATACAAATACTGCAGTTGAGGCAATTTCAAGACTTATAAATATGTGAATAGCTCCTTATATGCTTGCTCCAGCTTTAAATTTAGTTATTTGACAAAGACTTTTAAGGAAATTATGTACTTGTAAGACAAAAATTGAGTCATCTTATGGAGAAAAAGAAGAGATTGAAACTACATTAAAAAAAATTAAAAATATTAAACCACATTTAAAATTGGATTTTGACTGAAAAATTTATAAAGAAACATGATGTGAAAAATGTAATTATGAATGATTTACTGGTAGGATAGCAGCTGTAGAAACATTTGAATTGACTGAAGATATAAGAGATTTGATAGTTAAATGAGCTTCTCCTTTGGATATATTTCAAGATATTAGGCAAGCTTGATATCTTACAATGAAGGAAGATGCTTTTGTAAAAATGATGGATGGTTATACTACTTTGTGAGAAATTAGGAGAGTGCTTAATAGTTAATTAAAAATTGATAATTGATAATGTAGAATAAAAAGGAGATATGAAAATTTGGGAGATGAAAGTAATCGGGATTTATCTGGTTTATCAGATTTTATTCATGTATGATTAATAATTTATTATTTTAAATAAAAAACTATGACAAAAAAGAAAAATATTAAAAAAAATGAACAAGAGACAAAAGAATTAGAACAAGAATTAGAAAATGAACTTGAGAATGTGGAGATAGGAGAATTAAAAACTCAAATTAAACAAATAGAGGAAGAAAAAGAAAAATTAGAAAGGAAATTAAAAGAGCAAGAAGAAATTACAAAAAATACACAATTGCAATACTTAACATTGAAGAATGATTTTAATTCATTTACAAATAGAGTAAAAGAGCAAGAGAAGAGAATGAAAGATGAAATATTTGAAAAAATAATATTAAAATTACTTCCTACTATCGAATTAATGATGTTAAGTTATGAAACTTTACCAGATGAATTTAAAGCTCATAAGTGGACTGAATGACTGACAATATTACATAAAAAAATATTATCTTTATTGGATGAATTAAATATTTCTATTATTCCAACTGTATGAGAAGATATTGATGATGAAAAACATGAAATTATTTGAACAAAACCTTGAGATGAAGAAATTAAATGAAAAATAGTTACTGAAGTTAAGAAATGATATATTATTAAATACACTGATAAAGAAAAGGTTTTGCAACCTGCAAAAGTTTTAATATGAGAATAATATATAATGTCAATATAAACTATATTTAAAATTTGACAAAAATTAATATATAAATATTATGATATTATCTCAATGAGAAGAAAATTTATTTAAATTATTATTAAAAACAAAAATGAAAAAATTATCTATTACTTTGATGGTATTATTGATAAGTGTTATTGGTATAAATACTTATGCTGATGATTTAAGTGATTTGGATGCATTATTAAATGACAATACTACAACTACAACATGAGATACAGCTGCAACATGAGATACTACACAAGCTGTGGAAACAGGAACTACAATCCAGAAAGTAGATTTAGCACTTTCAGGTGTTACTGATAGTTCTGTGACATTATTATTAACTCCGGTTGATGGATATACAAGTTATAAGATATATTATTCAAAAGATTGAGATAATCAATTATCTGAAAAAGATTTAACTTATACATGAGCAGGTGAAGCTAATGTTACTATTACTGGTTTAAATGCTGAGACAAAATATAATTTTGTAGCTAAAGCCTTTGATAATGAAGGAAACCCAGTAGAAGCTACTACATCTGATAATTTAGCTGTAACTATAAAAGCTAAACAACATGCTGCTCCAGCAGATAATGTTATTTATAATCCTGTAGTTAAAGTAAACTGAAGTAAGATTATAGTGTCATATAAGCCTGGTGTTGATGTTAAAAAAGTTCAAATTAGTATTTCAGAAGATGGGAAAACATTTAAACCGGTTTCAACTGTAGATAGTTCTGTTAAATCTTATACTATTACAGCTGATAAAACAGGTAAAAAATATATAAAACTTGTTCCTATTGCTGAAGATGGAACATTGTGAGTATGTAAAATTTGAGCTACACAAGTTCCATTTGTAACTGCTAAAGTTGCACCTAAAAAAGTAGCTAAAAAAGTTATGTGAAAACCACAAACTGGTCCAGAAACATATATCCTTGTTATATTAGCTATATTAGCTTACTTTGCATATGCTATTAAAAAACAAAGAACATAAAAAGTTGAAAACTAAAAAAATATTATTATACTGAAAGAGCTTTGCCTCCCTATTTATTTAGGGAGGTTTTATTTATATTATAAATATTATTTATTATGAAACTAGAACCTAAAAAGATAGTAACTGCATTACAAGATTTGGTAAAAGAATATAATTTTACTCCAGAAGAAGTTTATAATGTAATTAAAACATGAATAAAGACTGCTTTTAGAAGAGATTATTTGAATAGAAATAAAAAAATAGAATTAGAAATGATAATGGAAAAAAATGGTGATATGAAATTTTATAGAGTTTTTCATGTAATTGCTGATAATGAAGAAATGGAAGATGAAGATAAAGAAACTCATTTAAAAGATGCTAAAAAAGAAAATTCTGAAATTGAAGAATGAGAAGATTTGTTGATAGATATAACTCCAGAAGAATTAGAGTTTTCTAGAATAGCTACTCAAGCTGCTGCTCAGACTATTAAACAACAAATTAAAAATATAGAAAAAGAAAGATTTTATAGAACTTTTATTGATTCTGAATGAGATATTTTGACTGGTTATGTTAAATATGTTCAATGAGAACATGTTATTTTAGATTTTAATTGAAATACAGTTATTTTGCCGGTAGAATGACAATTAAGATGAAAACCTTATGAAATCTGAGATGAAGAAAAAGTTTTATTAAAGGAAATAAGAAAACAGGGTAGTGATATTATATTAGAAATTACACAAGCTGATCCTGCTTATGTTAAATCTATTATGAAAAAATATATTCCAGAACTTGAACAATGAATTATTAAAATTGAAAAGATTTCAAGAATTGCTTGAATAAAGACAAAAGTATTAGTTTCTACTGATGATGAAAGAGTAGATCCAGTTTGAGTTTGTGTTTGAGAATGAGGAGAAAGAATTTCACAAATATTAGATGAATTGGATGGTGAAAGAGTTGATATTTCTGAATATGTTGAAGATAGAGAAAAATTAATTAGGAATATTTTTTCACCAGCAAGACTAAATAAAGTAGAAGAAGACGATGATAGTGATATAATTTATGTTTATGCTGATGAAAGTCAAAAACCAATTATGTTTGGTAAGAAAGCTATAAATGTTAAATTAGCATCTAAATTATTATGAAAAAAAGTAATAATAAAATAATTTATAAATATAAAAAATACTATGAAGAAGTGAATAATATATTTTTTAATCATTATGTGATGATTGCTATTAGTTATGAAATTTTGATGGTCATATATTTCAGATACATATATGAAAAATTGAAATATGTATGTAGATGAAGTTAAATCAGAGAATAAGGTTAATTTGTCTAAATTTGTTGAAGATTATAAAAAATGATTATTTAGTAAAATAGTCATAAAGAATGATAAAGATATATATTGATATGTTTTTGTGTGAACTTGACAAGTAAAAACTTATATGAGTTTAAAAACAAAAATTTATCCATTAGAATATGATGTTTATAAATCTATTAAACCTGTTTGAACATCTTTGAAAGGCTTATGAATTAGCTTAACTTGACCTACACAAATTGTAGTAAAATACGAGGAAGAGTGATTATTTTCAAAAATATTAGTAAATGTATTACCTATACTAATAATATTATGACTTTTGATGTTTATGTTAAAATGAAGTTTACCTAAATGAGGTGGTCCATTATGAATGATATGATGAGTATGAAAACAAGCTAAATGAGAAGAAGTGAAAACTAAATTTAAAGATGTAGCTTGAATGGATGAAGTAAAAGAAGAAGTTGTAGAAGTAGTAGAATTTTTGAAAGATCCTAAAAAATATCAAAAAGCATGAGCAAGAATACCATCTGGAGTTATGTTATATTGACAACCTTGAAATGGTAAAACATTACTTGCAAGAGCAATAGCTGGTGAGGCATGAGTTCCATTTTTTTATAGTTCTGGTTCAGAATTTATGGAAATGCTCGTAGGTATGTGAGCTGCAAAAGTAAGAGAATTATTTAAAAAAGCCAAAAGTGTAAAATGACCTGCAATTATTTTTATAGATGAGATAGATGCTATCGGTAAAAAAAGATGACAAGGGGCAACTTGATGACATCAGGAGCAAGAACAAACATTAAATCAAATTCTTACAGAAATGGATGGTTTTGAAAAAGATAATCAAATTATAGTAATTGCTGCTACAAATAGACTTGATATACTTGATTCAGCTTTGTTAAGACCAGGTAGATTTGATAGAAAAATATATGTTCCTGCTCCAACTTTAAATGAAAGAAAAGAAATATTAAAAGTTTATTTAGATCCTAAGAAATTAGATAAAGAATTAAATTTAGATAAATTATTAGATTCTTTAGCTATTAGAACAGTTTGATTTGTATGAGCAGATATTGCAAATCTTGTGAATGAGACTGCTTTACATGCTGCAAAAAACGATAGAGATTATTTAATTTGGAATGATTTTGAATATAGTTTGGAAAAAGTTGTGGCTTGACCAGAAAAGAAAATAAAATCTATGGCAGAAGTAGAAAGAAAGATGATTGCTTATCATGAATTATGACATGCACTTACTGCTCATTTATTGCCATATGCAGATCCTTTAGAAAAGATTTCTATTGTTTCAAGAGGTATGGCACTTGGATTAACTTGGATTATGCCTACAAAAGATAGATTACTTGTTCCAAAAGTTAAATTTTTAGATGAAATAGTTTCACTTATGTGAGGTAGAGCATCTGAAGAAATATTCTTTGGAGAAGATCATATTACAACTTGAGCAAGTAATGATATGTCTAGAGTTTATAAAATAGTTTATGATATGGTTACAAAATATTGAATGAGTAAATTATGACCAATCATGTATTTTGATGAAGGACAATGAGAATGGCAAATGTATAAACCATTTTCTGAAAAATTAAATGAAAAAATAGATGAACAAGTAGAAGAATTGATATCTACAGCATATGCTAAGGCAAAAGAAATGATATTATCAAACAAAGATATTATGCATAAATTAGCTAAGAAATTATTAGAAAAGGAATATATGTCAAAAGAAGAATTTGCTAAGATTATCTGAAAGGAAAATGTCGAAGCTGAAGATATAGATCCTACAAAAGTATAACTTGAACAAGTCGTAAGACTTGTTTTTTTCTTACTTGTTTTATTAAAGTTTTTTCTTATACTAAAAGGAATTGTGAATTGATGTGGTAAAGGTTAGTAAATTTTTAAGGAATATTATAAATATCTAAAATTTAAGCTACATCATATTAAGATATATTTATCTTAAGGCTATATTAAATATAGTAGTAGCAATTTTTTTTATCAAATTATTAAAAAATTAATGACAGAAACTAATAAGAAAACTACTTTTGCTGATTTATGATTATCAGATAAAATTTTAGAAAAAGTAGAAAAGAAATGATATACTCATCCATCTCCAATTCAAGAATGAGTAATTCCATTACTTTTAAATGGAGATAAAGATATTATTTGACAAGCTCAAACTTGAACTGGTAAAACAGCAAGTTTTGCATTACCTATTTTAGAAAGACTTGATCCTACATCAAAAGATGTTCAGGCTCTTATTTTAACTCCTACTAGAGAATTATCTATTCAGGTTGCTGAAGAAATTAAATCTTTTGCAGATAGGGATGTAAAAGTTCAACTTGTTTATGGTGGCCAAAATTATTCTAAAGAAATTGAGGGATTGAAAAGAAAACCACAAATTGTAGTTGGTACTACTTGAAGAGTGATAGATCATATTACTAGAAAGAAAACATTGAAGGTTGAGCATCTAAAATATCTAGTTTTGGATGAAGCTGATGAAATGTTAAATATGGGTTTTGTAGAAGATATTGAAAAAATATTACAATATACTCCAGATGATAAAAAAACATTACTTTTTTCTGCTACTATGCCAAGAGGTATTAGAAATATTGTAAATAAATATATTAAAGATCACGATGAAGTTAAAATAGAAAAAACAGAACTTACAAATCCACATATTGTTCAAAAATATTATAAAGTAGATGATAGAGATAAATTTGATGCTTTATGTAGAATTATAGAAGTTGAATTTGATTTTTATGGACTTATATTTTGTAGAACAAAGGCAAATGTAGATGAGGTTGCTTCTAAACTATTACAAAGATGATATAAAGCAGAATGAATTCATGGTGATATTAGTCAAAATTTGAGAGAAAAGACACTTTCAAGATTTAAAAATAAAGCAATTAAAATATTGGTTGCTACAGATGTTGCTGCAAGATGAATTGATATAAATGACTTAACACATGTAATAAATTATAATTTACCTGAAAATCCTGAAACTTATACTCATAGAATTTGAAGAACAGGTAGAGCAGGTAAAACTTGAGAAGCTATTAGTTTTGTTTGAAGAAAAGACGGTAGAGCATTAGCTTGGATAGAAAAAACTATAAAAACAAAGATTAAACAAGAACAATTACCAGATAGTAAAGATATAGTTAAATTAAAAAAAGAAAGACTTATAGATAATACAAAAGAATTATTAGAAAAGAAAGAACAATACAAATATTTAAGTTTAGCACAAGATTTGTTGAAACTATGAGATGTTGAAAAAATATTATCTCTTATTTTGGAAGAATGATTCGGTAATGAATTTGATATTACACATTATAAAACTATAAAAAATGTAAAACAAGCTGAAGCTTGAAATCAAAGACTTTTTATAGCAAGATGAAAATTGGATAATATAAATAATCCATGACAACTTATTAAATTTATAGAATGAGAGATTTGACAAAAATTATGAGATGTAGGTAGAATTGATATAAAAGAAAAATTTTCATTTGTATCTCTTGAAGAAAATGATGCTTATGTTGTATTAACTCATTTTAAAAAAGTAAATCCAAGAAGACCTATAGTTACAAAGGCTAAAGAATCAAGATAAATGTTTAATCTCAACTTAATTGTTGGGATTTTTTTTATTTGATATTTATACTTAATAAATTATATTATCACAAGTTAAAATTTATTTATATTTATCAAATGTAATGAAAAAAATATTATTATTTCTGTTTATGATTTTATCTTTGTGATTTAGTTTTTCATTTTCTTGAACTGTAAATACTTGAAGTTGCTGAGAATATAAAAAAGTATTTACTATAGATTGACATTCTATAACAAAAATTTGAGTTTCGGAGTTATATAAAGTAAAATGAATTAATAATGTTAATTGGGATGTTATAAAACAAAGAAAAACTGTTATTACTAAAGATAATAAAGAATTTAAACATAGTTTTGTAACTCCTTGAAATGTTTTATTAGAATGACACTTTAAATATAGTTGATGTAATCTTATTTTAAAAAAAGAAATTAATATTTATAAAACTATTATATTGTCATTAAATAATAAAGATGTAGATTTTATATGAGCATTAAATTTAAAGAAGAAAAATATATATATTAAGAATATTCCTTTAAAAAACTTGAAACAGTATAATTATATTTTGAATGAATCAGATTATATTCTTGTAAATCAACAATTTATAATACCTTTTTTATCTAAATTTATGTCTGATATAAATTATAAGAATAAGAAAATAGTATTGTTTATATGATCTTTTAAATGATTTTATGCTAAATTATTAATTCCTTATACAAGAACTTTATCAAAAAATATTTATATATATGATAAAAATAATTTATTGAATGTAGTGAGTAGTATTTATCAATGAAAAAAGTTAGATAATAAAAATAGTCTTTATAATAGAAATATTTGAAATAATTTTTATTTTCCATTATCTTATTTTGTAGGTAAATTAATTTCAACTTGAGTAAATATTGAAATTATATGAATTATTTTATTATCTATTCTGTGAATTATTATAGTATCTTTTTTAAGACAAATAATATGATTTTCTATATTTTGATTATATACTCCTTTATTGCTTTCTATACTTATTTTAATATATGGTTATCATGCAGTAATAATATTATTTATAATATCTGTTTTTGCTACATTAATGAATCATTTTATTACAAAAAGAATATATATATTATATAGTTCTAAAATAGCTCTTAATTATATGATATATACAGTCTTATCTATTATATTTCTGTGAATATTGATTAGTTTGTGATATATAAATAATATTCATATTGATATGAATTGGATAATATTGTTTTTTGTTATTCCATTGCTTACAAAAAATTTAATTAAAGAAGATACAAATATATTTTCTAAATCATTTATGTATTTATTTGTGGAATTTATAGTAATATTGTTAATATTATTGTCTATATATAATATAACTTATTTAAAATATATTTTAGTTGCATATCCTGATTTATTATGGTTATTTATTCCTATAACTATTTTTATATGAAGATTTACTTGATTGCAATTATTGGAATATATAAGGTTTTATCCATTGATTAAGAAAAATATTTATGAAGAAGAGTAGTTTATTTAAAAAAGTACAAAAAAAGTAAAAAATATATTGAAATAATAAAATAAATAGTTATATTATTCCTCACTGAATTGAAAAGTACAAAATTTAGTGAGGGTTTCGGGTCAATAGCTCAGTTGGTAGAGCAACGGCCTTTTAAGCCGGTGGTCGTGGGTTCGAATCCCACTTGACCCATATTTGCGGGTGTGATGTAATTGGTGTAGCATAGCAGAATTCAGCTCTGCTTGCACGGGTTCAAGTCCCGTCACCCGCTGTTTGAATTATATAATTAATATAATGAATATACTTATAGGTTTCTTATTTATGATTACTTGATGATTGCTAATATATTTTTATAAGAAATTATGAGATTTGTTTGGTAAATGGTGATTTGCAGAAGAATATTTATGAGGAACTGATCAATGATATGTTATTATTTGATTCTTATTATTTGTTTTAGGATTATTGGCTATATTTTGAGTAGTTAATTTGTCTAAATAACTTATTTATGGGTAGGTGGCAGAGCGGTCAAATGCAACGGACTGTAAATCCGTCGCCGGAAGGCTACGCTGGTTCGAATCCAGCCCTGCCCAAATTTGGGGTCGTAGCTCAGCTGGCTAGAGCACCTGCCTTGCACGCAGGGGGTCAGGAGTTCGAATCTCCTCGACTCCATTTTGTTATTATAGATTAATTATTTTTTCATGCACCCATAGCTCAGCTGGATAGAGCAGCGGCCTTCTAAGCCGAAGGTCATAGGTTCGAATCCTATTGGGTGCATTCTGCTCCTATCGTCTAGTGGTTAAGGATGCTGCCCTCTCACGGCAGAGATCACGGGTTCGACTCCCGTTAGGAGTATATTTATATTAAAATATATTATATGACAGTTGTAAACAAATCTAATCATAGAAATAATGATAGAGAAAGAGTTTATATTAATTGAGCAATAAAGGCTTTTAATATATTAATTTTATGAGAAAATTGAGAACAATTGTGAACTTTTCCTAGAAAAGAAGCTTTAGAAAAGGCAAGAGAACAATGATTAGATTTGGTGCAGGTTGGTTATAATTGAAAAGATAAAGTATCTGTGTGTAAAATAATTGATTATTGAAAATATCAATATTCTCTTAAAAAGAAAGAGAAAGATAAGAAAAAAACACAGAAATCTAAAGGTATTAAAGAAATTAAAATATCGTATTGAATAGATGAAAATGACCTAAAAATGAAAATTGAAAAATCAAAAGATTTTCTAGCTAAATGATACAATGTAAAATTTACTATAAAATTGAGATGAAGAGAAAATATATTTAAAGCACAATCTAGAGAAAGGATGTTAATAATAGCTGAATCTTTAAGTGATTATGCTAAAAATTGAGGTATAAGAGAAGAATGAAGGTGATTTTCACTAATTTTATTTGCTAAACTTAAGTAATAATGTCTAGAATTAAAACTCATTCATGAGCTAAGAAGAGATTTAAAATTACTAAGAACTGAAAAGTTATACATAAGAAACAAGCTACAAGTCATTTATTGATGAATAAATGAGAATCTCATAAAACTTTTAAATATGGTAAAGTTTTATCTAAAGCGGATAATAAGAGAGTATATAATTTATTTCCTAATGGTAGTAATTAAAAATGGTAAGAATTACAAATTGATTCACAAGACATAGAAGACATAAGAAATTTCTTAAGTTAGCTAAATGATTTAGATTAGGTAGAAAAAATGTTTACAAACAAGTTAGACTTGCTTTGATTAAACAAGGGGTTCATGAATATAGAAATAGAAAAGAGAAAAAAAGAGAATTTAGAAGATTATGGATAGAAAGAATTTCTGCTGCTTGTAGAGTAAATAATACAAAATATTCTGAATTTATTAATTGAATGTATAAATCAAGAATATTGTTAGATAGAAAAGTATTATCAAATATAGCAGTATTATTCCCTACTGTATTTAATAAAGTATTAGAACAAACTAAATAATATTCTAGTTTGTTTTTCTTGCCAGGATGGTGGAATTGGTAGACACGAGGGACTTAAAATCCCTTAACTGATTGGTTGTGAGGGTTCGATTCCCTCTCCTGGTAATTTCTTAATTATAATAAATTGCTTAAATATATATTTGGGCTGGAGTATATATTTAAGTGGTTTAGTGTATTTTATATTTATTATTACAAAATTTTATGTGATTTGTTATACATAGAGCTTGAGATTTGAATACAAACGAAAGAATAATTTCTTTCTATAAAAAAGAACTTTGGAGTTCAGGAATTATTGAAACAAGGAAATTACAAAATCATTATGGTACAAAATACTATAGAAGAATGAAATTTAAAAATCCTTGAGGAAGAATTAAGAGAAGATTGAAGGCATTAGTTTCTGCTGCTTATAGAACAAACAGAAAAGAATATGATATTAAGACTCAATTGTGAGCAAGAATATAATTTAAATTAATAAGAATACTTAATAATATGTATACAGTTATTGAATTACAATGACATCAATGGATTATTAAAGAATGAGATGTAATTGAAGTAGATAATATTTGATTAGAAGAATGAGAAACTTTAGATACTGATAAAATATTATTGTCATTTGGTGAAGATCAAGAAAATGTAAAAGTATGAACACCTTATGTTAAATGAACAGTTTCATTGAAGGTTGAATCTAACTTTAAATGAAAAAAAATGTATGTTAGAAAATTTAAAAATAAGATAAGAGCTGATAGGAATTCTAAATGACAATGATTTAGGGCACATAAGACTTTATTAAAAGTTGAAAAAATATCTTTATAATATAAATATTTCTTTATGAAAGAAAACGAATGAATAGTACTTGATGGTATTGTTGATAAAGTATTATGATGATGAATGTACTCTGTTATTTTGGATTGATGAATGCAAGTTCGTGCAAAACCTAAATGAAGATTAGTTAGAAGTAGAATTAAAATCGTAATGGGAGATAAAGTTCAAGTTGAATTGAATGAAATTGATCCTACAAAATGATATATAATTTATAGATTATAATTTAATTACATTAAGAAATTATTATGAAGGTAAGATCATCAGTTAAAGCAATGTGTAAAGACTGTAAGGTAATTAGAAGAAAATGAATAGTAAGAGTTATTTGTTCTTCTAATCCAAAACATAAACAAAGACAAGGTTAATAATATAATAAAAAATTTATTTTAATTTAGAAATAATAGATATGTTTAGATTATTAGGTAATGTATTGCCAGATAAAAAATCTGTAGGTATAGCTCTTACATATGTATATGGTGTTTGAGTTAATACTTCAAAAGATATATGTAAAGAATTATGAATTGAGTTTAACAGTAAAGTTAAAGATTTAACAGATGAAGATCAAAAGAAAATTACTGATCTTGTAAGAACATATACTGTTGAAAATGATTTAAGAAGACAAGTTAGTTGAGATATTAAAAAACTTAAAGAATTAAAAACAGTTAGATGAATGAAGCATAACTTGTGAATGCCTGTAAGAGGTCAACAAACAAGAACAAATGCAAAAACTGCTAAAAAGTTGTTAGGTAGAGCAAAAGTAAGACCAACAGCTAAGAAATAATTTTAGGATTTTAAAAAAATAATTGATGGCTATAAAGAAGACTGCTTCAAAGAAGAAAAAAAGTATTAAAATATCATCTTGATTATTGTATTTACAAGCTTCACCAAATAATACTATTGTTACATTAACTGATGAAAATGGTAATAAAGTATTAGGTTGAGGAACAGGTTTGGTTTGATATAAAGGGAGTAAACAATCTACACCTTATGCAGCTGAAATGTTAACAAGACAAATTTTAATGGAAGCTAAAAATTGATGATTAACACAAATAGGTATTATAATTAAATGAATTTGATTATCTAGAGATGGTGTTTTTAAAGCAATAAATGATTTAGGAGGTATTGATATTACATATATTAAAGAAGCAACTCCTATTCAATTTGGTTGATGTAAATGAAAAAGAGCAAGAAGAATATAGTTTTTTTAACTTTATGTTAATTAAATTAGTTAATTTATATTGATTTAATATTATAATATGAGATATACTGGTCCAAAGTTTAAACTTTGTAGAAGGGAGGGAGTAAATTTATTTTGAGCTCCAAAATATGATGTTAGAAAAAGAAGAAGCTTACCAGGTCAACATGGTTGAAGTATGAGTAGGTTATCTGAATATGGTAAATTATTAAGAAATAAACAAACTCTTAAGAGAATATACCAAATGTCTGAGAAACAATTTAAGAGATTCGTTACTGAAATTGCTGCTAAATATTCAAAAAATAAATGAGTTGAATATGATAATGCTGTAAAAATTACATTAGAAAGAAGATTAGATGCTATTTTATATAAATCTTGATTGGCTAGTACAATAATACAAGCAAGACAAATGATAGTTCATGGACATTTTGAATTAAATGGTGTTAAACATAATGTTCCTTCTTACTTAGTAAAACAATGAGATATATTACAATTGAGAGAAAAATTAAAAAATTCACCATTATATACAGCTGAGAATACTACTGTAAAAGTACCTTCTTATTTAAAAGTAAATACTTCTGATAAAAAAATAGAGGTTATAGATTTGCCAAGAGTAGAAGAAATAGAAGTTCCTGCTGATGTATTGAAAGTTGTTGAATTTTATGCTAGAGCTTAGTCTTTTATATTTATATATTACATATTTACATGTTAGATATCCAAAAATTTCTTTGAAAACCATCTATTGAATATTCAAAAGATGAAAATAATGTATCTACTTTTAGATTTTGACCTTTACCAAGTGGGATAGGTCATTCAGTATGAAATATGATTAGAAGGACATTACTTGCTTATACTCCTGCTGTATCTATAACAAGTATAAATATTAAATGAGTTTCTCATGAGTATTCTACTATAGATGGAGTAAAGGAAAGTGTTTTGCAAATAATGTTAAATTTCAAAGATTTAAAATTTAAATGAGATATAACTGATTCTGTAGAATGGAAAGTTAAAAAATTTAAATGACTTTGAAAATATTATGTTGAGGATTTAGATTTACCAGCTTGAGTTGAAATTTTAACAGATTGAGCTTATTTGTTTGAGTTAACAGATCCTAAAACTACTGTAGAAATTTCTTATAGATTAGAAAAATGATATAGATATTTATCTATAGAAGAATTACAAAAAAGAGAAAAAAAAGAATCAGAGGAGGAAGGTACTCAAATTTGAAATTTATTGATAGATAATGATTTTACAGTGGTTAAGACTGCAACATATGATGTTGAGGAACAAATATCAGATTTTAATGGAGATTATAATGATAGTCTTATAATTAAAATAGAACCTATTTCTGAAAAGATAGATTCTAAGGAGTTATTAACATTTGTATGAGAAGTTGTTTCATCATATACTAAAATGTTTATTTTCGATACTTCTTATATTGATACAACTTTGATGGTAGATGCTGAAGATTTAGAAAATCCAGAGGATGATTCTGAAATAGAGGTTGAAGAAGTCAAAAAGACACCTATAGATTCATTGTCTTGATTGAGTGAAAGAACAAGAAATGCTTTGATTAAAAATGATATTGAATTTATAGAATATTTGGAAACAAAGACAAGAACTGAATTAAATTCATTAAAATGAGTTTGAAAGAAGGCTGTTGATGAAATACAAGTAGCTTTAGAAAAAGAGTGAAAGTCATTGGGAACTAAGTGATAGTTTTAGTTTGTTTAAGTTTAAATTATGAGAAAAAGATATAATAGATTACTTGAATTGAATACAGGTATTCAAAAGAAATCTAATGTTTTGAGAAATTTAATAACTTCTTTCTTAGAACATAAAAGAATTACTACAACTCCTAAAAGAGCTAAGGTACTTAGATTTGAGATGGATAAATTATTATCTAAGTTAGTTAAAACTTACAATAGATATGATAATAAGGAAGAATCTTTAAGAGAAGTAAAAAGAATATTAACAAAAACTCTTTATAAGGATGAACTTATAAATGATGTAGTTGATAATAAAATATTAGCTTATGTAGAAGAAAATAGGGTATCTTGATTTACTAGAGTTTATAGAATTTGAGTAAGATCAGGTGATTCAGTTGAAAAAATAATGGTAGAATTGATTTAATTTATATTGTAAGTATATCTACAATGTTAGAAAATATTACTAAGCAAGATTTGAATAAGACAGTTTGGGTAAGACCAGATTATCTTAAAAATAATAGAAAATGGTATATTATAGATGCTAATGGAAAAACATTAGGTAAATTAGCTGTAGAAATTGCTAATTTATTAACTGGTAAGAAAAAAGCTCACTTATGTGATTTTTGGGACTGTGGTGATAATGTTATAATTGAAAATGTATGAAAAGTTAAAGTAACTTGAAATAAAATGGCTAACAAAATGTATAGAAGTCATTCTGGTTATAAAGGTCATTTAAAAGAAATTCCATTATCAAGAATGTTGGCTACACATCCTGAAAGAGTGATTGAATTTGCTGTAAAAGGTATGTTGCCAAAGAACAAGCTAAGAGCTGAAAGATTAAAAAGATTGAAACTATTTGTAGGAACTACAGATAAGTACAATAATTTATCTCCTGAAAGAATATAATTAGATGACAGAAAAATATTTTTATGCTGTAGGTAGAAGGAAAACTTCATCTGCTACAGTTCATTTATCAAAAGGTAAAGGTGATATATTAGTTAAAAAAGGTGATGAATATGTAAAGATTGAAAAGTTTTTCACATGAGAATGATCAAAAAATATATTACAAGATTCATTATACCCGTTCTTAGTATTAGGTAATAATGTAAAAAAGATGTTTGATGTTACTATCCATGTTAAATGAGGTGGTTTAAGAGGTCAAGCAGAAGCTATTAGATTAGGTCTTTCAAGAGCTTTAGTTGCATTTAATCCTGAATATAGATTAGTAATTAAACCTTATGGATTATTAAAAAGAGATCCAAGAGAGAAAGAAAGAAAGAAACCAGGTCTTAGAAAAGCTAGAAAATCTCCACAATGGAGTAAGAGATAGTATTGAAAAAACTATTTTCCAAGTTATAAAGAGCATATTCATTTATGCTTTTTTTTTATATTATAATTTTAATATGATGTTTTTAAATTTATGAGCTGATAAAACTTTTATTTATAATAATTGAGATTTTACTTTTTTTGAGAGGAAACAATTAGATATTCAATTACCTGAGTTTTTCAAAAATAATTCTGATGTAGATAAATTATTTGTTATTATATGACCAGGTAATTTTTCATCTTCTAGAATTTGAGTAGAAGTTGTTAATATTCTTGTATATTTATGAGTTTTAAAAAATGTTTTTTATTTAAATAAGTTAGAATTTTTTCAACAATTATGATATAATAATATTTATTTATTTTCTGGAAACAAAAATAAGTTTATTTTCTTAAAAGACCAAAAAAAATATGATATAGTATCTACTTCAGATATGAATAAAAAATGTTTGTTAGAAGAATTATTTGAACTAAATTTAGAAGGGTTTGGAATAATTAAATACAAAGATATATTAAAAGATATAGAAAAATTAGAACGAAACAAACTTAAAGAAAAAGAATTATTGATTCCATACTATATTTTCGAGCCAGCAGTGAGTTGTTAAGACTTTTAATAAAATTTTAAAAATAATTAAATAATATATGAATAATAAAATTAATCTATTAAATGATCTTTCA
>JALUXR010000025.1 GCA_027013285.1 Candidatus Altimarinota bacterium
AATAAGGTATAAAATTATCAAATCATTCAAAATTTAACATACACAAAAATTATCGAATAAAACTATTATATTTCTACTTAAAATCAACTTATTTTCAAGATAGATAAAAATATAAAGATTTAGAATTGAATTTAATAATATTTTAACTATATTATTTGAACTTTATAACTTATTTTTTAATTATGCTAGAATTTTTTTATGAAAGTATTGAAACTTTAAAAGAAGTTAAAAAACCTTCAAAAGATGAGGTATTTAAAATGACTATTGCAGTATTAGTAATCGTTGCTGTTGCATGAGTTTTATTTGCAATATTAGACTATTTCTTTTTGAATTTGTATGATAATTTCATCTATAACTTTTTAAACTCTATATTTAAATAATATGACAAACATAAATACTATTGAAAAGAACAAACAAATAGAGGATACAGACTTTAGATGGTATGTATTATCTGTAGTTTCTGGACAAGAACCAGTTGTAGTTACAAATCTACATGAAACTATAAAAAAGAATAATCTACAAGATCAAGTAGAAGAAATATTTTTTCCTGAAATTAAAACTTCTAGTATTACAAAAGCTGGAGAAAGAAAAATTACAACAAAAAAATTACATCCAGGTTATGTTTATGTTAAGAGTATGATGAATGATAAAATTTGGTATATTTTAAGAAATACTCCTTGAGTAAGACTTATTATAGGATCTGAAATTTATCCTACTCCAATAGACGATAAAGAAATGGAAGTAATTATAGAAAAAGTTAAATTTTCAGATGAAAGAGCTGAACTTGAAATTCCATACAAAGTTTGAGATAAAGTTAAACTTAAGTCTTCAGAACTTGGAGGTATAGAATGAGAAATTATTGAAATAAATCCTAAGAGTGGTGAAGTAAAAGTTAAAACTCAACTTATGTGAAGAGAAACTATAGTAAATGTATGATACGAAAAAATAGAAAAGTTTATGTAATCCTACTATTATTGTAGGTTTTTTTAAAATTAATAAGTTAGTAATGAGAAAATATATTTGATTAACAATATTTTTTGTATGATTAGTTATTCTATCTTTTTTATTTTCTAATATTTCAAAAAAAGGTAAAAATACTAACATTTCAAATACTACTACTTGAAATAATAATAGTCGAAAAAAAATAAAACAAAAAACTATTAAAACAAACAATAATAAACAAACAAAAATAGTTCAAAATATAACTTGAAATATAACAAATAAGAAAAAAGATAATTTCAACATAATTCCTGTTCATAACAAACAAAACACTTGAGATAATACAAATAATCAATCACAAAAGACCAATAAAACTAAAAAGATAATCCCTGACAATTTATACATATGACTTGCTAGTGCAACATTAGTAAAAGATAGTAAATATGAAGAAGTTTTTACATTATTTTGATTAGATAATATTCCTCTTTATAAAACAGAAAACAAAGAAATTTATATCAAACAACTTTCTTGAAATTATAAACAAATAAAAAGTAATTTTAATAATATTATAAAAAAAATATGAGGAAATGATGTAGAAACAAATTTATATGGAGATAAACAAACTTTCTTTAATCCACAAGTATATTACAAAAAAGATGTAATTATGTTAATATCGTATGAAAAAAGTAATTATCTTGTAGTATTGCCTTATAAAAATTATTGAAAATATAAAATTTTTATGAAAGAAACTTTGTTTGTAAAATAAATTGTTTTAAGTGAGAAATTATTTATAAAGTAGCAGTTTTATACTGTTATTTTTTTGTTAAATGAAATTTCATATTCTTGTATATTGATGTCAAATGAATTATGCAGATAGTGCTAGAATTGCAACTATCTTGAAAAATATCTGATTTGATCAAACTATGAAAATAGATGATGCAGATATAGTTATTTTTGATACTTGCTCTGTAAGGCAAAAATCGGAAGATAAAATCACATGAAAAATGAATGAAATTCCTAAAGATAAAAAAATTTGGATTACTTGATGTATGGTGCAACATGATTTAAGTATAAAAAAGCTTAAAGAAAATAAAGAACTTTACGAAAAATGGCAACTTAAAGTTAAAAAATGAAATTTTATTTGAAATCTATCTGACATAGAAATAGATGAAATTCCTTTTATTACAAATGAAGTTTTTTCTCCTATTTGGGCAAATTTAAAAAAGAAATTTTCAAATCTTGAGCTTATGTTTAGAATAGATGATGTTCAATTATTACCAAAAATCACAAAATATCTAGGATATAAGATAAAAGAAAATGATATACAAAAAATACAAAGTTATATCGATTTAATGCCAAAAGTTGCAAATCAAACACAAAATGAAAATATAAAAACTGCATATATTCCTATTTCCACCTGATGTAATCAATTTTGTTCTTACTGCATAGTTCCATTTGCAAGATGACTTGAAACTTATAGAGAAATTAAAGATATTGTAGATGAAGTAAAATATTGGACAGACCAATGAAAACAAGAAATAGTTTTACTAGGACAAATAGTAAATAAACATCCAAAATTTTACGAAATTCTTGTAGAAGTCTTAAAAAATCAAAATGTAAAATGGCTTAGATATACAAGTCCATATCCTACTTATTACAATGATAAGATTTTCGAACTTCATGAAAAAGAAGAAAGACTTTGCCCTCATGTTCATATTCCTGTTCAATCTTGATCTAATAAAGTTTTAAAACTTATGAATAGATGATACACAATAGAACAATTTAAAGAATTTATAGATAAAATAAAAAGTTTAAAAAGAGAGATTAGTATTACTACAGATATTATTGTATGATTTTCTCAAGAAACTAAGGAAGAATTTCAAGAAAGTGTAGATTTGGTAAATTATAGTAAGTTTGATATGATTTATACTTGAATTTATAGCCCAAGACCAAACACAAAAGCTTATAAAAATTTAGAAGATGATGTTTCAAAAATAGAAAAACATAACAGATGGGAAATCTTAAACAATCTACTTGCTGAAATAAGTTTGGAAAATAATGAAAAAGAAATTTGAAAAACTAGACAAGCTATGATAACCTGAAAAAAAGATTGAAAATATTTCGGCTATACCGACAATTTCAAAAATATTGAATTAGAAAAATTTGATGATAATAAAATATGAGAAATAATTGATATAGAAATCACTTGAGCAAAAGCACTAAAACTATTTGGAAAAGAAATTTAAA
>JALUXR010000026.1 GCA_027013285.1 Candidatus Altimarinota bacterium
TATTTGTTTTTTCATATTCAAATCTTATAATTAAAAAAACTACAAACAAATATTGTAGCTTATATATTTTTTACCAAAACATCGCAAGTAAAATTTTCATAATAGCATAAGAAAATATAACTATTAATACACCATAAATAGCTCATTTAATTGCATCTTTTCATCATTTACTAGCATCACCAGTAAATACACCAGATGCATATTTATAACCAGCATAAATTATCATACCTGCACCTATAACAAGTCATATTTCAGATAGAACTTTTGCAATATGTTTCAAAAAAGAAAATATAGTATCCCATGAAAAAACTCAACTAGCAAAAGCATTTCATACAGATATATTTTTAGAGGCTTTATTATAATTTTCCCATACTTTTCATTCACTTCATTTTCATCATATTTTTTGAGAAATATTACTAGCTTTATTTCCACTTCATTCTGGTATTATAGTCCAAGCACTATTATCTGCAAATGTGATTGGCAAATGAAAAAAAGGTAAAATAGAGAACATACAAATAAGTAATATTTTTTTCATAAGATTTTCTATTAAAACTTAAATCCCCAAACTCTACCTAAAATTTCATTTTTTGTAATATAGTAAATATCATGCTTTCCTGTGCAAAATCCTCTAAAACAACATCTTGAATCAGTGCTATACATTCTATCATCTCCAAACACTAAGTATTGTCAGCTTCATAGTGTAAATTTACTGATTCCACATTTTGGTGTTGTTATTATTTTTTGTGGATATCAGATAATATTAACAGTTTTTCATTCAATATATGGTTCTTTTATTTCTTCACAATTCAATTTTCAATCTTTATAAGAAATATTAGCTCTTACATCTTTTCATGTATATTTTAACCAACTATCTTTTGTTTTACATAAAAATACAGCTCAAGATTTTATTTCTATAGTTTCTCCTGGTAATCATATAGCTCTTTTAAGATAAGAAACATTAGCTTGTTCAGGCATTACAACAACTACATTTCATCTTTTTATTCCTCCTGTTAATTTCCGAAAAAATTTATCTATAAATATATATTCTCACGGATGAAAATTAGGTTCCATACTATGTCATTTTACAACAACAGGAGCAATTATAAATAATTTTATTGTAAGAAATATTCATATAATAAATACTAAAAATGCAATTATATCAACAACGTCTATTAAAAACTTTTTAAATTTACTTTCAGGTTCTTTTATTTCTAAATTTTCGTTCATTTATTTTATCAAATTTAAATTAAAATGGAATATCATCATCTTCTGTAGTTTCCTCTTTTTTAGGTTTTGAATTATTTGTATAACTTTCTCAAGCAGGTTTTGAATCACAAAAATTCATATCAGATACAAATATTTCTGTAGTAAATCTTTTATTTCCAGATTGATCTTCCCATTGTCTTGTTCTTAATCTTCATTCTACGAATATTTTTCTTCATTTTCATAAATATTGTCCCATCATATCAGCTAATGGTCAAAATACAACACATCTATGAAATTCAGCCTCTTCTATTTTCTCACCAGTCTTGTTTTTATAAGATCTATTTGTTACTAATGAAAAGTTTAATACAGAATTTCAACTATCTCATATTTTTTTAACTTCTAAATCAGTAGTTATTCTTCAAATTAACATTACTTTGTTTAAATCAGCCATTTTATGTTTTTAATAATAAATTAAATAAATATACAAAGTTTAGTTTATAAAAAAAACTTTTAAAATCAATTGATTTTTATAAACTAATGATTATATTATTTCTTACTTAAATGTGCCTAGATGATGAAATTGGTAGACATGTCAGACTCAAAATCTGATGGCTGTAAGGCCGTGAGGGTTCGATTCCCTCTCTAGGTAATTTATGGGGTCGTAGCTCAGCTGGCTAGAGCACCTGCCTTGCACGCAGGGGGTCAGGAGTTCGAATCTCCTCGACTCCAGACATAATTTAAATTTAAAATTATTAAATATACAAAGTAGGAGATTTATTCTCTTATTTTTTTATGGATTTTTTAAGTATGTTTATTATATTTATTAAAATTTTACTATAAATAAATATTTATGAAAAAATCTATAATTAAAGAAATATGAAACTTTCTAGAAATAAATTTAGATAATTATATTGCTAATCACATTTTTCAAGATGATAAAAATTTAAATGAAGTTTTAAAAAATATTCAAAATAAATTTAATCTAAAAAACTTTCCTTACAAAATTGTATGTTTAGATATTTCACACACATCTTGAAAAAATCCTTCTGGTGGTATGTCTACCATGATTTGATGAATTTTAAAAAAGAAAGAATACAGGCAATTTAAAATTCCAAAAGAATTATGATGAGATGATTATGAAAGTTTAAAATACTGTTTAATTAAATATTTTGAATTTAATACTACGGATTTAGTAATTTTAGATGGATGAAAAGGACAATTAAATATTGTAAATGATTTACCAAATGATATAGTATCAAAAGTAGATTTCATAAGTTTATGAAAATGAAGTGCCAGAAAAAGATGATGAAAAATAGCTGGAAACAATGAAATATTTTATAGTTTTGACAAAGAAATTCCTTTGAATTATAATAATTTTGAAGATAAATTATTTGTAAAACTTAGAGATGAAGCTCATAGATTTTCAAATAGATATAGAAAAATACAAGATAAAAAAGATTTAAATAGTAAAATATAACATGAAATTAAAAATTTATTATGATGAAGCTGGTAGAGGTCCTTTAGCCTGACCAGTCGTGGTTGGCTTGACTCTTCCGTTGGACAGCTTCGATACTTTATTATTTGATGATAGTAAAAAACTTTCAGAAAAAAAAAGAGAAAAAGTTTTTGAATACATCCAACAATTAGAAAAAGAAGAAAAAATGCTTCATTCTTTTGGGTTTGCTACAAATACTGAAATAGATAATTTCTGAATTGTTCAATCTATAAATATTGCCGTAAAAAGATGAATGATAGTTTTGATTAAAAAATTTATAGACACTCAGAAGAAAAATATAAACTGAAA
>JALUXR010000027.1 GCA_027013285.1 Candidatus Altimarinota bacterium
TTTCTCTATCTCTGTTAATCTTTGATAAGCTTCTTCCTTTTTTTTAAAGTTTTTAAGTAATTCAGCTCTTGTTTTATTTCTACAATTAGGTTTATTACAGGTTTTTCTTTTATCCTCTTCAGTAGTATTTAAAAAACAATATCATTTACATCATTTACTCATTATTATCATAATAAATAATAAAATTACTTACTACAAACATAATATTTTCAATTTAAAATTCAATCTTCTTTTACTTCGTAAATTTTATACTTAAAAAAATTATAATCCAATAATTCTTCAACTTGTTTATAATTCCAAGTATTTGTATGAATTTTAAAATAAGTTCTTCATTCTGAATATTTATAATTTCTTCTTTCTGTATGATGAAATATTACAAAAACACCATCTTCTTTCAAAATTCTATAACTTTCCTCTAAAAAATTTTGAATATTATCTACATGTAAAAGTGTAAATAATGAAATTATAATATCTGCATAATTATCTTGAATAGGAAATTTTTTATTTAAATCATGTTTTAGTTTTGTTACATAAGCTTTTGTAGTTTTTAACATATTTTGTGAAATATCTACTCATAAATATTCTTTTATATTTTTTCAAGCAAAAAAAGAAGATATTCTACCGTCTCCACATCATAGATCAACTATAGTTTTTCATTCTAAGTCTTTAGGCATAAATCTTTTCCATAGATCTTTATCAAAATCTCACAAAAACTTATGATGTTTTTTATATTCATGTGCAAATTTATCATATCATTCTTCTATATCTAATATCTCTGTCTGTTTCTTATCATAACTTCACATTAAATTAAATTATATTCAATAAATTACTCATCGTTTTCTCAGCTTTGATGTCTTTTTGTATGTTCCTCCCATTTTTTAGTTTCTCTAAAATGAAATATCAAAGGAATACCAATAAATCAATATTCTTGTCTAATCACATTTTCTAACCATTTTTTAAATGCAAAATTAATATGATCTTTTTTATTTACAAATACAATAAATTCATTTTTATTATCTTGATCTTGTATAATATATTTAATTTTTACAGTTTTATTTTTAGGAAATTTCGGTGGTTTTGTAATAAAAGCTTCTTGTATCAAATTATATAAAACATTTTGTGAAATTTCAATGTTTTTACTTTGATTTACAAGTTCAAGCATCTTAAAAAATTGTCTTAATCATTTCTTTTCTTTTCAACTAATCATAACAACAGGTATCCAAGAAGCAAATCTCATTCAAGTTTTTAATTCCTTTCTATAAACTTTTATCATATTTTCAGTAAGTTCATCAATTTTATTGAATGCAACTATAATAGGCAAATCTCTTTCTATCATTTCTCATAAAACAGTCATATCTCTATGAGTAATCCCTTCTGAAATATCAAACATAACTACCAAAATAGCCTTTTTATAATTTAACATTCCATCAAGCTTATCTTTTACTGCTATTTTTTCTAATCAATGAATTTTTCATTTTCTTCTAAATCATGCAGTATCTATAATTTCATAGTCAGTTCATTGATAATTTACTTTATATGTAAGATAATCTAATGTAGTTCATCATTCAGGAGAAACTCTAGACCGATCTTTTCAAATAATACTATTAAACAAAGTTGATTTTCATACATTTACTCTACCTACAAGAGTAAATGGAACTATATTACTTACATCTTTATTAGCTAATGGTATTTTATATCTTTGTCTTATATTTTCTACTTCTTCTTTTAATTCTACCAAATTAAAATTATTTTTTGCAGAAATAGCTATAATATTTTGAAATCATAATCCATAAAATTCAGCCAATGCTAAATCAATTTTAGTTGGAGAAGTAGTATCTACTTTATTTACTGCTAGAACTGTTCTATCTTCTTTACCAGATTTCCTAATATAATCTACAATTACAGAAATATTTTCAGTTAATCATCATTTTCCATCAACAACCAAAACTACAACATCAGATAAATCTATGATTCTTTTTATATACTCAAATTCATCCTGAAAATGGCTAATACCAGGACTATCATAAATTCTAACAAATCATTCATCATTCCATCTTACTTTCTCTGAAATATTTTCCCTTGTTGTTCAAGAAATATCAGCAACTATTGCTCTAAAACTACCAAAAAACTTATTGAATAATGTCGATTTACCAGCATTTGTTTCTCATACAAATCACAATTTCATTTAACACAAAAAATTACAAATTAAAATTAAGTTAAGCAAGTTTTACTGAAAATAGCTTTTTTTACAACTATAAATAAAATTATTTTATGTTATCAATATTTAAAACATAAACTTTTCC
This sequence comes from Candidatus Altimarinota bacterium, assembly GCA_027013285.1. Lineage (GTDB taxonomy): Bacteria > Patescibacteriota > Gracilibacteria > Absconditabacterales > Absconditicoccaceae > S009-33. The sequence goes on from JALUXR010000027.1 coordinate 2,304, forward strand.
ATCTGTAAAAAATTGATCATAAGAAAAATTATATCAAATATATCAATTTACTAATTGAGCTAATTTATACTTTTTAATCATTCAAGTTTTTTTTAATTGGTTAAAAGTATAATTTCTTTCTTTATCAATGTTTGGAGAAATTTTATGTGTAATATGCCATTTAATTCCATCATCATAAACTGCACAAGCAACATACAGATTATAATTTCATTGTTTTAAATTTGTTTTCCAAATTCTGATATGGTGTCTTAACCTAATATTTTCTGGATTATCTACTTTTTGAAAACTAAAAGTTTGTAATTTTCCATCCCAATAAAGTGGAAGCATAGGTGCATTACGATAAGCTTTTTTATCATACAATGATGTTCAAATTTTTACGATACTATCAAAAGTTATTTTATCAGCAGGTGTAAATCAAGCTTTTTTAAATAGATTAATTAAATCCTTAGGATTTTTTGTAAGAAAAATAAAATTTATAGGCTCTGTTTCTCTTCATGCAATAGTTTCTGTATATTTTAGTTTAGGGTGTTTGTTTAGATAGTTCAAGATGTTTTTAATTTCTATTGTTTTTTCTACTTGTTTTGGATGTAAATATTTAATATGAGAAAAATAATAACTAAAATAACAAACTGAACAAA
>JALUXR010000028.1 GCA_027013285.1 Candidatus Altimarinota bacterium
TAATTTGCTTCATAGAAACTCTTTATGTCCATTTATAAAATCTTGAATAGCTAATTCTTTTTTTCATTCTAATTTTACTCTTTTTAATATTATATTTCAGTTTTTACAAGCAATTTTAATTTTTCAATCTTCTTGAAATACTACTCAAGGTTTTTTAGCTTCGATTTGTTTTGTTTCAAAATCAATGTCCGTAAAATTTAGTTGTTTATCATTCCAAGTTGTATAAATTCAAGGCCAAAGATAAAATGCTTGAAATTTTGCATAAATATCTTCTGCATTTTGATTAAAATCTATCTTTCCATCTTGTTTTGTAAATTTTTGGCAGTAAGTAGTTTCTTCGTTGTTCTGTTTTTGTCTTGTAAGTTCTCATTTTCAAAAATCCCACAAAGTATCTACAAAAAATTTAGGTCAGTATTGGATGAATTTATCTATCAAAGTTTTTGTATTATCTTCTTTTTTTAAAGGAATTTTCAATATTTTGATAATATCTCAAGTATCCATTCATTCGTCCATATACATAATAGTTATTCAACTTTCTTTTTCTTTATTTAAAAAAACTGATTGAATAGGGCTTGCTCATCTATATTTTGGTAAGATACTTCAGTGAATATTTATAGGTCCAAGTTTTGGAATATCTAAAATTTCTTTTGGTAAAATCTTTCAGTATGCTAAAACTACAAAAAAATCTGCATCTAATTCTTTTAATTTAGTTTCTAATTCTTTATTATTTTTAACTTTTTCTGGAGTAAAAATAGGAAAATTTTCTCACATATTTTCAATTCACCATTTTTTGATAATATTTGCTTTTAATTTTTGTCATCTTCCAGAAGGTGCATCCGGCATTGTCATAATTCAAACAATATCGAATCTTTCATCTTTATGTAATTCTTCTAAAAATGGGATTCATATCGGAGCTGAAGAAAGAAAAACTATTTTGTAAAAACTTGGATCGTATTTAATTTGATTTGATGGAGTGCATTTACTTATTCTGTTCATAGTGTATTTAAGTCAATTTATAAAATTATATCTTTGGAAACACTCTTTCGAATATTTGCTACAGTGCGGATGGTGGGCACATACAGGCTTGTCATAAAGTATATCTTTAAATATTCCAGTATGTGATGATAGTGTTTTTTGATAAACTCGTATCAAGGATATTGCTATTTTATTTAATATTTTCATTTAAAAATATAGATATAAAAACTATTTGATATAATATTTATTTTGAATAGAAAAAAAAGTAGATTATAAAAAAATTAAATAACTCTTGTTTTATTTTTTAGTATTTGTAATATACACATTACATTTATTTATATAATAATAGACAAAAAATATGCATGCTCCAGAAATTAAAGAAATAGTGAATAATTTATGAGAACATTTTGAAGAAATTCTTAGAGAAAATTGGAAAACTATTTATAATGAAGAAAAATTTCATACTTCATATGTAGATAATGATAAACAAGTTACTTTAAGATTTAGAGTAAAAGATAGAGAAGAGACAAAAGTTATTCTTGAAGTTGAAAAAGAAATTCAACATATAACTTGAGAATTACCAGTAGAAAAAGAAGAAGTTGAAATTATAATATAAAAGATATTGATCCTTAAGTTATTTAAGGGTCTTTTTTATTATTAAATTTCGAAAAAGAGCTATAAAAAATATATTTGACAAAATGATAGTAAAACTATATACTTTGAGTGTATTTATATTTTATATTTATAAATTTTAAGAAATGACTGATACAGCTGTAAAAACTATAACAGATAGTAAATTAAAAGAAATCCAAGATTTAGCAGAAAAAAAACAAACTGCAAATATTATGCCTGTAGAGTTGGATGCTACTGAAACTTCTGAAATAGAATCTACATTTGATAATGTGGCAGATTTTAGAGAGTTATGAGAAAAAATTACTGCACCTATAGACAATATTGTTGAAAAAACTTCAAAAATCATTGAAAGTGATCCTATTATGGATGTATCTGGTGAATTAAAGAAAGTAAATGCTGAAGTGCAAGATGTTTATAAGGATATTATAGATGATGATGGTGCTTTTATGAAAATTCTTAAGAAAATCCCAGTTATTGGTGATTTAGCAAGAAAAATAGATGATGGTGTAGATGGTTTAAAATTTGATATGAAATGAGTGAAATGAAAAATTGATACAATATTTGGTTGATTTGATATTTCTTACAATAGTTTAAATAAATCTATTCAAATGCAACAAGAATTTTTGGATGGATTGGATAAAAACTTATGAAAAGTTAAATCATATAAAGAATATGTTGAAAAGAAATTAGCTGAATTTAAACAAAAAGAATCTACTATCACTGATGAACAAGAGAAAGCAAAATACAAGATGTTTATAAACAATGTAGAATATTTCTTATGAAATCTTACTGTTCTTATTTGAAATTTAGATTTAGCAAGAAAGAGACTATTAATTAGATTAGATTCTGCTGTAAAATTGGCACTTGCTATGAGTAGTTCAAGACCAATATTTAAAACATTACTTTCTGTTGCAGTTCTTGAGATTTCAGGACAAAAAGCACTTGATGCAAGTATGAAGTCTATAGATGTAATGTGAAGCACTATTGATAAGATGAGTTCAGAACTTACTGATAAAGCTATAGAATCAAATAGAAAAGCTGAGAAAATGGCTGCAAAACCTGTTCTTGATACACAATTATTTATACAAAATGTGGAAAAATTGAAACAACATTTTGATACTATAGATCAATATAGAGAACAAGTTAAAAAAGAAGCAGAAGAAGAAAGAAGATTGTTTGAAAAAGCATCTGAAGATCTTTCAAATAT
>JALUXR010000029.1 GCA_027013285.1 Candidatus Altimarinota bacterium
AGCTAATGTTTCTTCGGCTCAGCTTAATAATACAACCCCAACTGCTAAACCTAAAGCATCTTTTTTAGTAATTTTTCAACTTTCATCAGTTAGAAAAGCTTTAATTTTCTTTTTAAGTTTAGGAAACAACTTTTTTTTAACATCTACCATAACTTCAAAAATTAATTATCTAAATAGTTTCACATTGACTTGTTACAACATTATTTTCCATACCTAACCATTTTTCAAATATTTCTTTATTCTCTTTAATTCTAAGATTCTGAAATAAATAATCAAGAACTTTTTCGTCCAAATATCTTTTACTATCTTTAGAATAATTTGGTATTATATTTCAAGTAGATTTATATGAATGAATTGGACATACTCAAATATATGGTTTATAAACTGATTCATTATATCATGGAAGTCAATCAAGAGTTGAAGCTTGAACCATTATCTTAGTAGTATCCGATTCTATCATATCTTTATAAGTTTCTTCTCAAGAATCCTTAATTTTTGTCATCAAGAAATTATCATCTCACATTCTTCCAAGCATTCTACCTTCATCACAACTATATATTTTTCAATCATAATTATAAGCAACCTGCCCAATACAAGCTCAACAAGGACTTCTTTCATCAAGATAATTAGGATCATATTCTGTTAAGATTTTACTTAAATATATACTAGATAAAGCCTCTCTAAAATTAATTCATTTTTTATTAAGTTCCAAAATATAATCCATAGATTTAATATAAAAATCAATAAACTCATCTACATTATATCACAACTCCTTCAATTTAACCGATGCAAACCCATATGGATTTAGTGATCTTAAAAAAATTCAATCAAGTCACAAATTAACATAAGTATCAATCACTTCTTTATATTTAGGTAAAGTTTTTTTTGTAACTGTAAGTAATGCTCAAACTTTTTGTTTTACACCTCTTTCAATATATTTATTATTAATCTTCTTTATCCAATATGTTACTTGTTCAAATGAATTACCATCAGTAAATGTCCTATTGAAATTGTGAATTTCTTCATCACCGTCCAAACTAGTTGATATTCATACATTATGTTCTATAAGGTATTCTAATTTTTCATCATCCATCAAAGTAAGGTTTGAAACAAGAGCAAAAGTTAAATTCTTTTTTAAATAAGTTGCTTTTGTTTCAGCATATTCTATTATATATTTTACAATACCCCAATTAACAAGAGGTTCTCATCCTTGAAACTCTATAGTCAAATCAGGATTTGATGTATAAAAAATAGCATCAACCACTTTTTTAGCAATCTCTTCTGTCATATCAAGTTCATTTGCTGTCATAGGAGCAACTGCAGCATGACAATACTGACATTTATGATTACACCTAAGAGTAGTTACTATAATATGTAAAGAAGGTCAAAAAGCTAAAAATTTATTTTTTTTCGCAAATTTTTTAGCTAGCTCTAATTTATATTCTTCTTCATTTCCTAATTTAATAAATCACCCTTCTTTTAATTCTTCATATTTTTCTCATTCAATCAATTCTCATTTAATAAAGTTATTAAATTCTTCTTCAGTCAAAAAACAATATTTTCATATATCATTTGTTATAAGATAATTATTATCAAACTTTTTAAATCTAAAAAAGCCAACATTTTTACCTATTTTTTTAATTTCATCCAAATTAAACATTTATTTATTTAATAAATATAAATTATACTATTCTTCATCAATTAATCATATACAATAATTCGCAAACTCATTAAAAACTTCTTCTATTTCTTTTTCGTTTTCTCAACTTATCTTTAAGACTCAATCATTATAATCTATAGTAGCCACTTCAGAAAAATCCTTTATAGACTGGGTAATTATATCAATAGGATATATTTTTTTTTCTATATTATATTCTTTTAACATATTTTCTTATCAAATAGTAAATTTTAATTTATTCTTTCTTATTATCATCACTACTTTCTTCTATTTCAGTTTCTGTTTCTTCTTCTATTTCTTTAAGTATTTTTTCTATTTCCTTTTCATCTATTTTTAATTCTGGATCATTTTCTATTTCTTTTAATATTTCATCAATGTCTTTATCAAAATCTATTTGATTTTGTTCTTGGTTTCATCATTGATTATCTGTATCCATAGCTACAAAATTAGCACTATCTAAACTATTAGCTATAGCTGCTCACACTATCTTTTCTCTTATATCTTTATTATCTTTCTCAAGTTTATCTCTCAAATAAACTGCTAAAAGTTCATCAGAAAAATTAGAAATTATTTCTTCATAATCATCTTTTTTATTTTTCAATGTCAATTGTAATTCTATATTACCCTTTTTATTTATCTTAAAGAAAAAATATGCCTGATCCAAAAACTGGTATGCAGCTTTCAATACAATATCCTTCTTAAAAAGATTAATATCAATTTCTAAATAACATTTTCAACTATCTTTCTCTACAATTAAAATATTTTTCATATTCAAAACATTATATTAATATATAAACACAATGAGTTTATTTATTATATTATTTAAATCAAGTATTTTTTATATTCAAAAATCTTTTAAATCTACCAAATTTGCAAAAATACTCGATACCGTCGTTGGTCATACTCCTCCAGGAACCGGAGTCCACATATGTTCTGTAGTTTCGATATTTTCAAAATCAAAATCACCACAAGCTTTTCAATCAATTTCTCATCGTCCTACATCTACAAGAA
>JALUXR010000030.1 GCA_027013285.1 Candidatus Altimarinota bacterium
TTTTTCAAATAAAAAAACTAGCAATTAAGCTAGTTAAAATATTATTATTTTAGTTAATATCTATATTTAATTATATGTCAATTTATTAGTAAAATCTCTACTTGAAATAAAACCCAATATATTTAGTATTTTCATCATATTTTATATATATAATTTAAAACTATGAATAAAAAAATATTGATATCTTGAATATTAATAACAACAACTATATTAAGTTCTTGTTGATTAAAAACTAGTCAAACAAACCCTGAAAAAAACATAAAAACAACACAAACAAATGTTATAAATAATATTTTAACAAAAGTGATTGCCCAAAAAAATGTTAAATTTAATTGATCTTTAAATATAAATGCTAATACTCCACTTGGCTGATGAAAAGCTAATTTAACATATAATGGATTAACAACTTCAACAACTTGAGATATTAATCTATGATTAAATTGAAATGCAAAAATTCAATGACAAAACGTATCAGTAAATACACAAGCTGAAATAATATTAACATTAAAAAAAATATATGCAAAATTAAAAAATATTGATGCAAAATTACCAGACCCTACTATGACATCTTATGTAACCATAGCTAAAACATTTGTATGAAAATGGTTTTCTATAGAAAATAAAGCTAATACAAGCAATTATTCTAATTTCTTTAAAAAACTTAACTTAAAAGAGCAATTTACAAAATATTCAATATTTAAAGTAAATAAAAAAATATCTAATTTAAAATATAATGTATCTTTAAATAATAAAGGTTTAGCAAATATAATCTACAATATAGACAAACAAGCTGATCCAAAATTTTCTTGAAATATAGATAAAATGGCAAAGCAAATATGAGAAAGTTGAACTTTTACATGAGTTTTAAATTTAAACAAAGATTTAACTCACTTTAATTTATCAGGTACTGTAACATCAGCTTGATCAATTACAAATATAGCTATTACTTATTCTGATAAAAAATTCATATTATCAACAGAATTATGAGAAATAAATTTAAATACAAACTGATATGATTTTGATGGATATTTACTTATAAAACAACAATGAATAAAGGTAAGTTTAAAATGAACATTATCTGATAAACAATTAAAATTAAATATTTGATATAACTTACCTCCTATAACTGCAAATATCAACATAGAATATAATGCTCAAACACAGAAAAATATAAATGTAAAAATACCAAAAGATGCTATAGACTTGCAAAAAGCTATGTGATCTATGATGTGATGAGCTAGCCTTTGAAAATAAAATAAATTAATATAATTAGTTCTGACAATTCAGAACTTTTTTTTATTTTTAATATTGATATTTTATAAAAAAATATTATATACAATACGTTTAATTAATAATATGTAAATATGAAAAGTTTAGAAACAAACAATAATAAAAAATTACCGCAAAAAATAAAAAATTTATGAATGGAATATATTAAAACTATTGAATTAAATAGTTGAGAAGAAATTTATTTATTAAAAAATGATTTTAAATATTTTTTACTGGATAAAAAACTAAGGAATAAATTTATACCAAAAGAATGAATACATGAAGATAAAGATGGTATATCATTTCATATGAATAAAGATATAGATAATACCGATTATCTTATAGTAGAACTTTCATGAGTTGCTATGTATTTTTCAGAAAATTGAAAAACATATAAACCTAAAAATTCTATATATTCCATTAAAAAATCATTATTTAATATAATTTCATGATTTGTTGATAATTTATGAATACCATCTATATTCTCAACCAAAACAAATAAAATAGGAAAATTTCCAAAAAATGATAATATTAATTATAAAAAATAAAAAAAATATTTTACTAGGTTAAATTCCTAGTTTTTTTATTTTAAATATTGATATAACATATTAAATCATTAAAAATATAAGTATAAGAGGCTATAGTTTAACTGGATAAAGCTCCACCCTGCGAAGGTGGTAATTATGGGTTCAAGTCCCATTAGCCTCATTTTAGAAATTATAAAACATTATAAATGAAATCACAAATAGTTGATTTATTAAATAAAATAACAAATTTAGATAAAAAAATAATAGAAGATAAAATAGAAATACCTAAAAATAAATCTATGGGAGATTTTGCATTTCCTTGCTTTTTATTATCAAAAGAATTTAAAAAATCTCCAAATATTATAGCTGAAGAATTAAAACAATGAATAAAAAAAGAAAATTATAATTTTATAAAAGAAGCAAAAGCTGTTTGACCTTATTTAAACTTTTTTCTATCTGAAGAAATTTATTCTGAATTATTTAAAAATATCTTAAATGAAAACTTAGAAAATTCTGAAAATATAAATAAAAATATAATAATCGATTACATCTGAGCAAATGTATGAAAACCATTACATATATGACATATGTGTACTCCAAATTTATGACAAACAATTATAAATATCTACAGAAAATTTTGATACAATGTAATTTCTGACTCACATATTTGAGATTGGGGAATTATTTTTGGGAAACTTATCATAGCTTATAAAAACTGGGGGAATGAAGAAGAATTAAAAGAAAATGCTGTAGAACATTTATTTCAACTTTATATAAAAGCTACTTCAGAAGAAGAAAAAAATCCTACATGGAATGATAAATTTCAGGAAGCTTTCAAAGAATTATCACACTGAAACAAAGAATATATAAAGCTTTGGGCATTATTCACAAAAGAAAGTATAAAAGCTATGAATAATCAACTAGCAAAACTTAATGTTCAACCAGATTTTAATATTTGAGAAAGTTTTTATGAATGATTGGATTTACCAAAATTAGAAAATTTTCCTGATTTAATTTGGAGTATGAAAGATATAGTAAATGAACTTATCGAAAAATGAATAGCTACACAAAATGATGACAATTCAGTATGAATAATATTTCCAGAAGAAAAACTACCCTCTTGTATTTTACAAAAAAGAAATGGAACTCACGGATACCTTGCATCAGACTTAGCAGCTATAAAATATAGACTCCACAATTGGAAACCAGAAAAAATTATATATTTTGTAGATTTAAGACAGAGTTTACACTTAAAACAAGCTTTTGAAATATCTGATTTAGCTTGATGGACATGAAATACTCAGATTATCCATGCATGAAACTGATTTGTTAAACTAAAAGATGGTGCTATGAGTAGTAGAAAATGAAAAATTATAAAATTACAAGATTTACTAAACGAAGCTACAGAAAGAGCAAAAAACATTATTCAAGAAAAAAGACAAAATATCTCAGAAGAAGAATTAACTAAATTATCTAAAATTATTTGAATATGAGCTATAAAATATGAATATTTAAGAAAAAATAGAGAACTTGATATAGTTTTTGATTGGAATCAATTTATGACATTTGAATGAAACTCAGCTCCTTACATTATGTATAGTTATGTAAGATGATTATCTATTTTAGATAAGAATTCTATTGACTTATGATGTAAAAAAGATAAATATAATTTTACTGAACAAGCAGAAATAGAATTAATTAAACAATTATGAAAATATAAAAGTATATTAGAAGAAACAATAAACAGAAACTATCCACATATATTAGCAAATTACACTTATGAATTAACTAAATTATTTAATAATTTTTATAACAATATATCTGTTTTAAATGAAAATGATGAAGAAAAAAAGTTATCTAGATTAACTTTAATAAAAAAGACAACAGATATTATTAAAGATTCTTTCGGTTTGTTAGGAATCAATATCCCTACAAAAATGTAATATTTTATAAAATAATATATTTAAATGTTTGCTCCATACGAAAGCATAGAATGAGTTAAATGAGTTATCCCTCAAAAAGAAATTATTATTTCAAAAGATTGATTTAATATAGTAAAAGAATGAGATATTAACAAATTATATTTGGAGGAATATCCTAATAATATTTTAATAGAAAATATACAAGATTTTGAAATACTAGAAAAAAATGAAAACTATACTATATTAAAAATATTTATTGATGATTGATATATTATATTAGATATACAAGAAACTAAAAAAGATAAAATAAATAAATTAGAAAATATATATAGAAATGAGCAATGGAATTATGAAGAAATTGAAAAAGAAAAAAATACTATAAACTACTACATATACAGAAAAAATAAAATTGAAAATTGTAATTCTACTTATATTAAATGAGAAAGTAATACTATATGAAAAAGTATATGAGAATACACAAAAGAAAATATTCATATTAAAAAAAAATATTTTAAAAAAACAGCTAAAGAATTTTTATTTGACTTATTTTCTAAATAATAAATGATACTATCAGATAAAACAATAAAGGGACTTATATTATCAAAAGAACTAATTGTAGAATCAGAATATGGTTTAGATGATATTTTAAATAATATTGCTTGTGCAAGTTTAGATATAAGACTTTGAAATTGGTTTAAATTTTTCCCAAAAGACAATAGTAAAATTTTAAATTTAGAAAATTGAATAGAACTTAAAGAAAAATATATTAAAGATGGAGAATATTTAGTTTTACAACCTGGTGATTTTGTCCTTTGAGCTACAAAAGAAAAAGTTTGAATTCCAGAAAACATAGTTGCAAGAGTTGAATGAAGAAGTAGTATCTGAAGACTTGGAATTTTAATTCATGTAACTGCTTGATTTATAGATCCTTGATTTGGATTAGATATTCCTTCTACTATTACTTTAGAAATAAAAAACATAAATACAGTTCCAGTAGCTTTAAAAGTATGATCAAGAGTTTGTCAGCTTGCTTTGGAAACTATGAACGAACCAGCAGAAATTCCTTATAATAAAAAACCATCTGCAAAATATAATTGACAAATTAAACCTGAAATTTCGAATATAAAGAAAGATCCAGATAAAAATTTAGAAAACTTAAAATAATTTTATAGTTAATTTAATCTTGATAAATTTTAAATAATTATTATTATAGCACTACAATTATATTTGTGCTATTTTTTAAAACTTAAATATATAAAATATGGATTTTGATCCAAAAAAAGATTATTATAAAATACTTTGAATATCTGAAGATGCAGATGAAAAAGAGATAAAAAAAGTATTTAGAAAACTTGCTATGAAATATCATCCAGATAGAAAATGATGAGATGAAGAGAAATTTAAAGAAATAAATGAGGCTCATGAAGTTTTGTCCGACTCTCAAAAAAGACAAATGTATGATTCATATAGAAAATGATGATTTACAGGTTGAATGTGAGGTTTTTGAGGATGAGCAAATTTTCAGTGATGAACTTTTGATGTAAGTGATTTATTTGGTGATATGTTTTGAGATTTATTCTGATGATGAAGATGAAGTTCTAGACATTCAGATCAACCTAGAAGATGAGATGATATATCTTTAAATGTAAAAATAAAATTTGAAGATGTATATAATTGAGCTAAGAAAAAAATTAAATACTCAAGATATGTTTTGTGTAATGTATGTAACTGAAGCTGAATAGATAAAGATAGTAAACCCCAAACATGTCCTACTTGTCAAGGGTCATGAGTTGTAGTTCAAAATCAAAGAACACCATTTTGAGTAATTCAATCTCAAACAGCTTGTCCTACCTGTCATGGAAAATGAAAAATTTGAGAAAAAGCTTGTAATAATTGTAACTGACAATGAGTAACTTTAAAAGAAGAAATTGTAGAAATTAATATTCCTCAATGAATAGATAACTGAACAAGATTAAGAATGCCTTGAATGTGACATTATGGATATAAATGATGAACACCTTGAGATTTATACATTCGTATTGTAATAAATGAGGATTCTCCACGGCAAAAAAGATGACATGATATAGTTATAAAAAAAGATATAAAACTAATAGATGCAATATTATGATGAACTATGGAAATTAAACTACCTGATAAAACAGTGAAAATTAAAATACCAAAATGATTACAAATAAATGAAAATATAATCATCTCATGACAATGATTTAAAAAATGAAATGGGTTACTATCTTGAAAATGAGATCTTATAATACAACCAAATATTAAAATTCCAAAAACTTTATCAAAAGAAGAAAAAAGACTTTATGAAGAAATTAAAAAACTAAATTCATAGTAAAATAACCAATTATCAAAATGATTATCTAAAAATATAATAAATTTACCATGTAAAGCTTGTCTAATAACTATCAGTAATTAAGCTGGTAGTTTTTTTAAAAATACATAGTAATTAGTTTATCAATTTTTAATTAATTCAGATACTATTTTCATAAACTATTTTCTTTTTTTCAATTAACAAAATCACTTTCATCTGAAAAAAACTTTTTAAACAATTTATCCAAATAAGACTTAGGATTATAATTTTTTTCTGTAGTTTCCTTTTGAATTTGTTGGATTAAATTTTTATTTTGTTTATTTAAACTCTCTATTTTTTTCTGGATAGATTTATCTAATTTATGTATATCCATATTTCATTTATTATTCTTTCTTTGTTTTTTTCATTGTTCTTTTTTATTTCATTTATTTTCTTGCTTTTTAGGTTTTTTATGTTGTTCATTTGGTTTAGTCTTTTGAGATAACTCACTTAAATTATTAAAATTATTTTGCATTTTCTTATTTTTTTTATTTTGTTTTTTTGCTAATTTACTTTTTCATTTACATAATTGTGTCATCTGTATTATAGATGCCTTCTCAAAAATTGTAAGTAAATCTTTTTGTGTTTTATAAAAATTATTAAAATAATTAACAGAAGAATCTATACTATGCTTATATTTTTGATTTATCAGTTCTCTATTTTTATAACAACTTATTTCATTTCATTGATAATCTTTTAATGTTATTAATAATCCTTTTTTAACATTTTGAAAAAAAGTTTGATTTTCATAAATTATAGAAATATTTTTATTAGAATCTTTTTCAAAAGAGTTAATACATTGTTTTAAAAAATCATAATTTTCCCATTTTTTTAAAGCTCATATTTGTTTTTTTAAAATATTTTTTACTTTATTTATATTATCTAGCAAATCATCAACATTTGTTATCATATCTACAAATAAATTATCACAACTATACACATACATAAAATTTAAAAATTGCTTTGATAATCATAAATTTGTTAAAATATTTTTCTTAAATTTATATTTTGGAATCATAGATAATGATGTATTATAGTAAGAAATAGCTTTTTGATTTAAAATTACATATCAAGTTCAATTATTATTTAAATTTTGGTACGATTTTATAAAATATAAATTTCATAAATTGTAAAAATCCTTGTAAGAATAAGATTTAGATTTGCTTAAAATATTCAAACTACCAGAAATATTTCAATTTAATAATAATAAATTAGATTTATCATATTTTCACAAACTTAATCAATTTATATTTAATCAAGTATCTAAACTTATAATTGGTTGTTTCTTTAAATTATCTATTTTATTATAAATTGGAAAATCTTTAATATAATTAACAAAAAAATCAGAATTTTTAAACAAAAAAAATACTCAAATTAACAAAAGTACATATAAAATAATATACTTAAATGTTTTTATTTTCATAACAAATATAATAATATAAAATTAACTCTTATTTTCTTTTTTTATTTTTCAAACAAAATGGACATAACTTGTAACTATAAAAACAGATAATATTGTAATTACTATAGCATAAACTAAATATCATATAATTCATAAAAATGCAATTTTATTCATAAGTGGTATTAAAATTGAATCTATAAATCAGTTCCAAGCCAAAGCTACTATCATTCAAATAAAACTTCACAAAACAGCTTCTAATATATGTAATACCTTAGGATCTTTCCAATCAAACATAATTTTTTATTATAAATAAATCCTCTTATTTATATAAACAAATCTTGTAAATTCAACTTAATTAAGTAAAAATTAAATATTTATAAAATAAAAATAAATATGACTTTAACTGAAGATATATTAAGTAGAATTGATATCGTAGATATTGTATCACAATATGTTGACTTAAAAAAAAGTTGAAGAAATTGGACCTGATTATGCCCTTTCCATAATGAGAAAACTCCATCTTTTGTAGTATCTGAAGACAAACAAATATTTAAATGTTTTTGATGCTGAAAATGATGAAATGCAGTTACATTTTTGAAAGAAATTGAAAATATAGAATTTTATGATGCTATAAAAATATTAGCTGAAAAAGCTTGAGTAGAGCTTAAAGATTATAATAATGATAAAACACAAAACAAAAAAGAGGTAGACTTAAAAGATAAACTTATCAAAATAAATAAAACTGCCCTAAATTTTTTTCATAAGAAACTATTTGAAGATGATGATGCATTAAATTACTTAACTTGAGAAAGAGAGATATCAAAAGATCTCATAATTAAATATAAACTTGGTTATGCTCCAACAAAGTGAATTGAACTTATAAATTACTTAAAGCAAAAATGATTTGAAGATGAAGATATTATATTATCTTGATTATGAAGAAAATCATCGTCTTGATCGATTTACTCTTTTTTTTCAAATAGAATAATATTCCCTATTTTCTCGTCTTTATGAGATGTTATAGCTTTTTCATGAAGAATTTTTAATTGAGAAGAAAATACTTGAAAATACATAAACACACCTGAAACTATTTTATATCATAAAAGCAATATTTTATATAATTTCAATAATGCAAAAAAAACAAAAAAAGACTTTTTGATAGTTGTAGAATGATACATGGATGTAATATGATTAAATAGACTTGGTTATGAGAATTCTGTAGCAACATGTGGGACTGCTCTCACAGAACAACATATAAAACTTTTAAAAAGAATATCAAACAAAATAATTTTCTCTTTTGATAATGACAATGCTTGAGAACAAGCAACTATAAGATGACTTAAAATAGCTATTTGAATGGAAACTTATCCTATGATTTTCCAAATAAAATGATGAAAAGACTTTGACGAAATAGCAAATAATAAAGAAGAAATAAATATACTAAACAATTCACAAGATGGAATTAATTTTATAATAAATAAAATATTAAAAGATTACAACAATAATGGACCAATAGAAAAACAGAACAAATTAGAACAAGTTTTTGAGGTACTAAAAAACATATGAAACTATAATATCTTTTGGGATTACCTTGAAAAAGTTGGAAAAACCATAAATCAAGACCCAAATATTTTATATCAACAATTAAAATCAAAAAAAACTTATAAAAAGAAAGATAACAATATAAAAACTGACAATAATAAAATATATATAATACCTGCCCTATTTTATAATAATTTTCTAGATCAGTATAAAAATATAAATATAGATGAGATTACTCAAAATATTTTAGAAATATTAGATATTTTACTAGATAACAGTATTTTAAAATCTGTCTTCACATGAAATTTAAATAATGATGATAAAACACAAATATTAGAACAACAATTAAACTGGGAACAAAAATTAACTTGACGAACAGAAGAAAAACTACAAAACACTATCATAGGTGAAGTAAAAAAATATTTAATACAAATAATAACAAATCTTATAAAAAATCCAAAGATTGATAATAACAAAAAAACAGAACTTATAAAAGCCCTGAATAAAATTAGAAAATAATTATTTATGTTTAATTAATCTATATAACTCTTTAGGATTTATTAATCATTTAATTATTTTGAACACTCCGTCTCTCTCAAGATTCATCATTCATTTATCTAATGCAAATTTTTCTATTTCTAAGTTTGATGCTCAATCTAAAATTTTTTGTCTTAATTCATCATCATATTCCATAAATTCATACAATCAAACTCTTCATTTTTCTCATCAACCATTACACATAGAACAAACTTCTCAAGTCTCAGAATCTTTACCAGATCAAACATAAACTATTCATTCTTTAGTAAATTCAGTCCATCTTTCTCAAGAAATTCATCTTAATTTTAATTCTTGTTTAATATGTTCAGGTTTCATATTAGATAACACTTCCATCATATTCTTATATAACTCTGGATTATCTTTTTTTAGATTATATTTTATTTTACACTTATCACATACTTTTCTTCAAAGCCTTTGAGCCATCACCAAATTAAAAGTACCAGCAAGCATATAAGGTTTTGCTCACATATTATAAACTCTAGTAATAGTCTCAGAAGAAGAATTTGTATGGATTGTAGAGAAAACTAAATGTCATGTCATGGCAGCCTCCATAGCAGTTTCAAGAGTTTCTTCATCTCTTATTTCTCACACCATAATAATATCAGGATCTTGCCTAAGTGCAGCTCTTAATCAACTAGCAAAAGAATATCAAATATCAGCTCTTACTTGAGATTGATTAAGTCAATCTGTCTTATTTTCTACTGGATCTTCATAAGTTGTAATATTAACATCCTCATTATTTAAAGTTGATAATGCAGAATATAAAGTAGTAGATTTTCAAGAACCTGTCGGTCAAGTAGTCAAAATAATACCATTTGGTGTTTTAAGAGCTCTTTCTAAATAAATCGAATTTATTCACTCAATTCATAAAACTTTTAAAGGGGGAATCTTCTTAGATTTATCTATAATTCTTAGAACAAGTTTTTCTCCATGAACCGTAGGTAAAGTATTTGCTCTTAAATCAATTTCTTTTCATTCTAATGTAACAGTAGAAACTCTGGCATCTTGAGGAAGTCTTTTTTCATCAGACCTCATTTGTCAAGATTCTATTTTAAATTTTGCAATAATAGTTTCATGAATATTAGGTGGATATTGAATTAATTCCTCTAACATACCATCAACTCTAAGTCTTATCCTACAATAAGTCGAATAAACTTCTACATGAATATCTGATGCTCACTCATTAACAGCAACTGTTAATAAAAGTTTAAAAAGCATTTCTATATCTGCATCTATGATTGCATTTTCAAGTTTTTCATACCAAGAAGTATTTTTATTTAACATTTTAATTTAATATATATTTTAAAATATATTTGTTAATTACAATCTCATCTTTCTTTCAAAATTCTATATGCTTGTAAATTTAATAAAATTTTATTCAAATTATTAGATGATTTTTCTTCTGTTTTTAATTTTAATAACAAATCAGACAATACATTTAAATTACTAACTACATTAGATCATAAATTTGAATTATATAAATTAGATATTTTCTGTTTAACATAATTATATCATCTATCAATAGACCAAGGAGCTCAATTAGTTATACTAGAACACTTATACTTTCAAATATATCATAATATATCAGTAACATATTGATTAGTTATACCTTTATAAAAAATATTTAAAGATACTGTAGAAGTATATGCTATATTATCTATATTTCAAACTGTTTGTCATTTTCTAAATGTAAAGCTATTAAGTTTAATTAATCAAGACAAATTAGTATAAATATCTTTTAATCTATTTAAAAGGCTATAACTAGGATCTGGAGCAACCATAGTATATGCAATAAAATAATTAGATCAAAATTTATCTATAAACTTTATCCTACAAGCAGTAGATAAGTTTGAACTATCACAACCGGCAAATTTAATAATAGCAGATTTTATAATAGAATTATCTTTTTTAAACAAATCAGCACAATATCAATTATGAAATATACATCAATATAATCTAGCTCATATAAGCTTATCAACATCATTAATATCCAAATATCATTTGTTTATATATTTAGCATAATATGAATTATTAAAATTTTGAATCTTATCTGAAAAAATATTATAAATAGCTTCAGCTAATGTTTTTCATCTAAATTCAGATAAAACATTATTTATTTGATTATTATCTTTAGTTAAAGAAGTCAATATCTTTTTTATAAAATCTAAATTTCTAATTTTTAATCAATTATTATCTGATACTAAAGACTTATTTAAAGGATACTTTATTATCAAATAATGTAATAGTTTCTTTTCTAAACTTGAAAAATTATAATTATCAGATCAAAATAATCTAGAACAATTTAAATTATCTTGAGAGGAAAATAAACATCTATCTGTAATTATAGATAAATATTTATCTCATATAGTTTTATTTTTAGAAATTACTTTATCATATTGTTTCCATGTATTTAATAAATTGGATTTAACTCATTCCCAAATATCGTATGTAAATTCATCTATAAGCATAATATTCAAGACATTAGATGTTGATGTTAATTTAGATATTAATCAATAAAATGATTTATCATTAACTATGCCAAAATTAACACTTATAGGTAATGAAGATAATCATAATTTTGGTAAATTACTAAAATGTCATACATTTATACTACTTATATAATTTAATTTTCATTGATATAATAATCATTTATAAGATTTTCTAAAATAATTACTCCATTTTTTAATAAGATTTAAATCTATATATCATGCCTTAGCTAAATATTGTTTTCAAAAGATATCTACATTTATCTTACCAGAAAATGGATCTTTCCAAATTCACTTAGAAGGAAAAAAGATATGACTTAAGAAATATTTATAAGGAGCTTGATAAGAATTATAGTAAGAAGTATATTTATCTAATGTATTTTGAACATTTTTTAATACAAATAACAATTCATACAATGATAAATAATGTATAGAATCAGAAATTGTATTTATATATTTTTCATTTTTAAATCTAGAAATATTAACAACAGGAAAAGTATTTATATATCTTCTAAAACTATCATTACTATTAAGGAATTTATAAAATTTTTGCTTAAAAACATTATTTTGATTTTCTAAATTTATAATTTGATTTATATCACACTTATTTTTTCAAAATAAATCTCTAGAAATAGAAATAGTGTATCAATTGTTATTACACATAGAATAAGCTAATACTTTTCACAATTCATTTTTTATAAAATTATTTTTGTCATTACTTCTTTTTAATTTAATTAATATAGAATTATATAATGACGAAAAATTTCTTAAATTATTATTTTTTATAAAATTAATCAAATTTTGATCTTTGATAGAAACTATATTTTTCTTATTAGATTGAACTTCTTTATACAAATTAGAAGTTTTAAATCAAAAACTAATAGAAAA
>JALUXR010000031.1 GCA_027013285.1 Candidatus Altimarinota bacterium
ATAATATTTAGATCTAAACTTCTCGAATATAGATATGATTATGATTATAATCATAACAATCAATATAAATAATATTATTGGCAACGTCATTCTAAATTCCTTTAATGTTGATTTAGCTTTTAACGGTCGAAGATAGCCAATAAATTGCCGCTAGGTAATTTATTGGCTACTCTGATTTGTTAGCAATTTTTGCTTCAATATGTTTGTATGGGTCAATAATATTATCATACTCATTTTTATGAATTCTTTTTGATTCAAAATCTATTTTAATATCTTGCAGAAATTTCATAAAATCTGGATTTCTTTCAGACAATTTATTCATTGTTTCCCAATCAAGATTTTCTCTCTTTTTTGCATGATACAAAACTGATGAAGAATCTATATCTTCAAGGTTTAATCGAATAATACCGATTCCAAATGACATTGACAGTCTTTCAAGTTCAGACAATAAATCATCATCATTAGCAATATTTGATGCAACAAGATAGCCTTCATGCGCCCAAGTTGAATTTGACACAGCTTGAAAAAATGATTCCCTATAGTTACTTTTATCAAGTTTTATTTTTAATTCAAATGAAAATAATTTTAAAGAATTATTGTCAGTTATCTTATTAAAATCTAACAAATCTGTATTCCAATCATCTATTGGTAAATAGAAGCCAACCATGTCAGGGTGCAACCATTCATTTAAACCTTTTTTTGTAGATTTTTCATGAAATATTGTCTTTGTATAAATATTTCTACCTCTATTAAACAAAGGGTTTGCATTTGCAAAATATGCTAATAATGGGTGCAATTCCCTTTCATGAAAGGTGGCTTTTTTCACTGGAGTTTTTTGTTCTTTTTCTTCTATTTTTTCAATAATATTTGTTGGCAATTCATTTTGTTTTGATTTTAAATAAAACCTTGCGGGTCTTTTTCCTACTTTTACAAAAGGTGTTTTTTCATTATCTCTAGTATCTACAAATAATTGTGCACCCACTGTACTCCAAGGTGTAGCTCCGTAAGATTTTAACTTTTTCTCTAGTGAAACTTTTATCCCTTCATCCCATATTTCTTGTGGTGTTAATGGTATGTCTGAATTACTTAAAACTTCTTTTGCAAAATCTTTAAAAGTTATTGCCATTGTAATATTCCTTTTGTGTTGCTAACGACTGACTCTAGCAAATAAGTTGCCGCTAGGTAACTTATTTGCTACGAGGTTTTGTTATATCTTGTCTTGTAAATTTAGTTTTCCATTCTTCTAGTTTTTCTTTGTTGCTATATCTTGCAGGTGTTGGTAAAAACTCAAACTTAATATTATTTTCTTTACAGAAGTTTTTTATTTTATAAATTTCATCTTTGATATTTTTAACATTTTTATCAAATGATTTTCTAGTAAAATATACCTCTGTCATATCATTTTTCTTTAAAATATTGAGGATATTATTTGTATTCCATTTAATAACATTGCTTAGTTTATCATCCCCATAAAAAGGTATATCTTTTTCTAAAATATCTACTGATAAAATCAAATCTGTCAATTCTATATTGTTTATATTTAGAAAACTAATTTTTGTCTCAACTGATTCATCTTTTAATGATTTACTATCAAATACATATGGCAATAAGTCCCAGAAGTAATTTTTTCTTCTACTGTAAAAATATGTAGCTTCATTACAAATAATATCAGGATTGAAAGTCCCAATTATCAAAATTTTTTTTCCAACGATAGGATATTTATCTAAAAATCTATGTTTTACTATCATGTTTTATTTCCAAATAAATTTTTGATAAATTCATACACGCTTGAAAAAATATTTAATCCAAGAAACCAATCTATACCATAAAGTATTAAGGCTAAAAATAAAATAATAAAAATCCAACCTCCAAGACCTAAATCTTCATCTATTTTTTACTAAAATCTATTTCAGTATTTAGTGTGTCATCTAAATTTTTTAATGGATCAATTTTATTTGAGTCATAAATATTTTGTTGACTGTTGTGCTCATTTATTTTAGTATTTATTATATCTATAGATTCTTGTATATTTAATGAATATTCTGAAAATTCATCTATTTTTTTTCTAATTTCAATAATAATTTCATTAATTTCATTTTCAAGTGATAATTTGTATTCTTCCCACTCTTGAACATTGGGTAATATATTTTCAATATCACTTTTTAAATTTTCTGCTTGCTATTGATAGGCAATATTATCAGTTTTAGCTTCAAGTTCTTGTAACCTTTTTTCTTGAGCATCAATTTGTTTTTGTCTTTCTGAATCAAGTCTTCGTTGTTTTTTAATACCATATTTCTTTTCATACTCATCTTCGACTGTACTTCCAGAAACTACTCTAGACCAGTTGATTTCATTTCCATATCGTAATTTTAATGCCCTTTCTGCATCGTGTGCTTGAGTGGAACTTGACTGTGAACCAGTTCCAGTAAAAAATTCTCTTTGAGTTGTGTAGTTTCCTTTTAATTGATATTCAAGTGCAACAATTTCATTCATATTTTAGTCCTAAAATTAAATTTTACCTCTAAATAGGCATATTCAAACTTCCAAATAATATGGTTTCTTGGATATAACGACTGA
>JALUXR010000032.1 GCA_027013285.1 Candidatus Altimarinota bacterium
AAAAACAATGTCAATTTGGCTTTATGCATTAATATGAAATTTAATCATATGATTATGAATTATAATTACATTTTTTATTTTAAAAAAAATTAAAGGAAAGATAAATTTATCCTGAAATATAGATCATATCATAGCTTTTACAGTTTGATTATTACTTTGAATAGTATTTTTATGATTTTTACCAGAACTATTTGAGTTGTCAGCTCAAAATCATATTTCGTGATCTAGTATTGGATGATTTATACTAGCTGGTTTAATAATATTCTATATTTTAGAATTAGTTTTACATTGGCATCACTGTTGAGAAACTTGAGAAGAACATTGTAAAGAACATTCAAATTTTTTACTTATGGCTATTTCTACTCTAATTCATAATACTTTCCACGGAATAGTACTTTATGGTGTGTTTAGTATAAGTATTCCTTTCGGTATTATTATCACTATTGCAATTTTAATACATAGTATCCCACAAAATATTGCAACTTATCTATTAGCAAATTGAAAAGAAAAAATAGCTTATATTTGAGCCTTAGGATGAATTTTATGAGTATTGATATTATATCCTTTTCAAAATTTTATCTTAAATGAAAAATATGCAGTATTAGCACTTATATCTTGATTTTTGTTATACACTGCCCTTACAGATATATTACCAGAAATTATGAATAAAGCCCATTTAAAAAAGAAAATATTTTATTTATTGTTTATCCTTTTATGAATATGAACATTTCTATGAATTGAATCAACTTCACATTTTGTAGAAAAACACAAAAATATTTTACAAAAAAAATAATCCCTGAAATACTCAGAGATTAACTATTTGATAATAAGTGTAAATGAAGATGAAATACCTCCTGTCCATGATCTTTACCACAATTAATTTGTAATCTACATCCGTGTAGATTTTTTTCTTTTATAATTTTATGAGCAATTGTAAATAATCATTCAGCTATTTTAAGATCTTTATCAGATTCTATCTCGTCAAATCTTTCAATATGTTTTTTAGGAATAATCAAAATATGTGTCTTTGCCTTTGGTGCAATATCATTGAAAGCAACATAATCTTCATCTTCATAAATCAAATCAGTAGGTATTTCTTTATTTGCTATTTTACAAAATATACAATCAGTCATTTTTATTTAATTAAGTTATAAACATATATCCTAAATTAGCACAGACAACATTGCCACTGTCCCCGGACTCAAAATACCGTTATAAGTGCCAAACTTATTTTGGTTAAATACTTTCTTCCTGTTGAGTCCGGGAACAAATACTATCAATTCTTCATTCTCAATTATTTTACAAATCTCCTCAATCTATCTAAACTTTCTTGTTTTCATAAAATTAATAACAGCTCAAAAGCTCACGGACTTGCCTGAACTCACGAAAGAATAGATCTTATTGGTCGTAGTGTTTGTCAGTTTTTTAATCCATTTTCTTTATTGTAGCTTATCAATGTCCTTTTCAAAGTCTCTTCGTCCCAAGCTTCGATATTTCCCAATAAATCTATAATTTTTGGCAACTGCTTTTGCACTAATTCTTTTGTCACTTTCATTTTTGCATTGTATAAAATATCGTCAGAAACTTCTACAAAATGATACAAATACTCAGCATACAAAACAAATTGTTCTAATGTTTGCAACCTTACTTTTATCTCTGGAAAATATTTATTTACATAATCTAAATTATCAAGTTTTCACTCTTTTATCAAATTATCCCAATATTTAGCATTTTCTAACAAAATTTTATCTTCCTCAATATTCAATTTTAATGAATTATCATTTAACAATAAATCAATATATTTTTTTAATTGTTCTATAAATTGTTCAGAAGTTAAACTTCTAATATGTTCTGAATTAAAATGTATTGCTCTTGGAAAATCATAAACTGCATTTGAACTTTGCACTCTATCCATAGAAAATTCTTTCAACAATTCATCAAATGTAAAAAACTCTCTATCATCGGAAGTATGCCATCACATAAGTGCTATAAAATTTAATACAGCTTCAGGCAAAAATCCAGCTTGAGCAAACTTTTTTACAGTTACAAAAGTTTCTGGAGTATCTCTTTTTGACATTTTTGATTTATTTGAATTTAACAAAAGTGGCAAATGTCAAAAAACAGGAATATTATATCATAATGCTTCATACAATAAAATTTGTTTAGGAGTATTTGGAATATGGTCCTCACCCCTTATTACATGAGTAATTCACATTAAATTATCATCTACAACATTTGCAAGATAGAAAATAGGACTACCATCAGACTTTGCAATCACAAAATCTCAAATTGTAGAAGTATCGGTTCTTATTTCTCATTTTACCATATCATCAAAAACTAATTCCTTTTTTTCCACCTTAAATCTAACTACTGCCTTTCTTCACTCTTTTTTAAATTGCTCTATTTGTTCATCAGTGTAAGAAGGAGTTTTATAAACAAATCATTTTTTTTCTTTTCTTGCTTGTTCTCTCATTTCTTGTAATTCTTCAGGAGTTTCCCAAGCATAGTAAGCTTTTCATTC
>JALUXR010000033.1 GCA_027013285.1 Candidatus Altimarinota bacterium
CGAAAAAATAATTTCTAAATTAGACAGTATTAGACAATCTACAGAATACTTAAATAACCTAGTATCTAACTTAAATTTTATACTACAAAATCAAAATCAAAGTTTTACAAAAGAAAATATAAATATAAAAAATTACTTACAAGATCTTATAGAAAAATTTAATAATTTGGCTAAAGAAAAAAATATCAGTATAAGAATAAACAAATTTAATGATTTACTTTTAGACACAAATAAATATTACTTAGACAGGCTTTTTGAAAATCTAATTACAAATGCTATAGTTTATAATAAAAAAAATTGAGAAGTTAATATAAATATTTACAAAAATAAGGTAGAAATTATAGATACTTGAATTTGAATTTCCCAAGAAGAACAGAACAAAATTTTTAATAGATTTTATAGAAATTCAGATAGTTGAAAATATTATCAAAATGGTAGCTGACTTGGTCTTGCGATAGTTAAAAAGATATGTTCTATGTTTGGATGGAAAATAACAGTAGATTCAGTATTGTGAGAATGAACAAAATTTACTATTAAGTTTAAATAATGTCAGATTTAATCAATAAGGTCTTCCTTTGAACTAAACAAGAAATATCAGAACAAATATTAAATTTTTATAAGAAAAATAATTTTTGTATTGTAAATTTTATATATTTTGCAAACTTACATAAGTTCATACTTGATAAAAAAGATAAAAGATATTTTCAAGCTATAAAAAATTGAGATTTTTTACTACCAGACGGTATAGCATTAAAAATTTATTTGAAAAAAAAATATGACAAAAAAATAAAAGAGAATCTAAATTGAACTGATTTTACACCTTATTTCTTGAATTTTCTAAAAAATAAAAATGAAAAAATAAATTTAGCAATTTATACTGTATATGATGAAAAAATTTGAAAACAAAAAAATGATGTCCAAAAAGTAGAAAAATACATAAAAGATAATTTTCAATTAGATACTTTAAGTTTTGTTTCTCATTACAAAAATAGGTGAAAATATTTTGATTTTAACAAATATAAGCAATCTTTAAAAAAAGATGAAATAAACTTATTTTTAGTATGACTTGGTAGTCCTTTTCAAGAAATTTGGATAGAAGAAAACAAGCAATTTTTCAAAGAAAATAATATTCTCGTGATAAATGTTGGGTGATTATTCGACTTTTGGGCATGATTTGAAAAAAGAGCACCTAAACTAATTTTAAAACTAAATTTAGAATGGTTATGGAGACTTGGACAAAGTCCAAAAAAAAACTACAAAAAAGTTATAGAATCTTTTAAATTGTTTAAAGAAATAATCAAAAAATAATTATGCAAAATTTAATACTTTTATATTTTCTTATCATAAATATAATTACTTTCATCTTATTTGGCACGGACAAATTCAAAGCTACAAGACAGGCTTGGAGGATAAAAGAAAACACTCTATTATTTTTTTCTTTAATTTGAGGGTTTATTTGATGATTAATCGGAATGATAGTTTTCCATCATAAAACTAAAAAAACAAGTTTTCAAATAAAATTTTACCTAATTTTTACTTTATGGCTTATATTTGGGATTTATTTATTGATCAAAATTACATAACAAAAAAACAAGGAAATAAATCCTTGCTTGTAATTTTTTGAAATTAGTTTCATAATATACTACCTAATACATTCATTGTATCATCAGAAGAAGAAGTTTGGGCTTTAAGTTGAGCTATTCTAGCATCTACAACTTGTTTCAAAGCATCCAATGCAGATATAATTTCAGTTTTACTATTTTCAGATAAATCTTTTCTATTTTCTAATTTAGGAACTGCATTATCTATCCTAGTTTCTATCTTTTCTAATCTTGCTAATGACATTTTATCTACTTTTGCAGATAATTTTGAAACTATTATTTTTTTCCATTTCACAACTAATGCTTCTCTAGAATCCTTAAATTGAGTTCTTACTTGTTTAAAATTATTTCTTTGTTCATTAATTTGTTCTAACATTTTTTGTCTTTGAGCTTGCATTTCAGCTCTTTTAGCTTCAATATCTTTTGCAAAATCTGTATTTGCAGTTAAACCTTGGATTTTAGTATATAACTCATTCCTTAAGTTTTGGATTTGAGCTATGATTTGTTGTCTTTCTGAAGCTGTAGCATTCCTAAATTCTTCTCTAAGTTTTTGAAATTGTGGTCTATATTGTTGTTTTAATTCTCTTATTTGTTCTCTAACTCATGTAGATAATTCTGTCCAAGCTTGTCTAATTTGAGGTCTATATTGTCCTCTTAAAGTTTTTACTTCATTTTTAAACGAAGTTCTAGCTGTTTTAACTCAACTTCTTAATTCTTCTCTAGCTTCTTGAACTTTTTCTCTTAATCATCTAATTTTTTCTCTAAATTGTTCTCTATTCATTACAGGAACTTGTGGAGGAGTAGGAAGAGCTATTGGAGCTGGAGCTATTGGAGCTGGAGCTATTGGAGCTGTTTGAATTGAAGTGTTTACTACATTACCTGTAGTTGT
>JALUXR010000034.1 GCA_027013285.1 Candidatus Altimarinota bacterium
TTATAGAAAGTTTTGTTTCTTTCTGTAGTTTGTATTCGGAGTATTTTATATTTTTCTCTTGTAGGTTTTCTAATCCTTGGCGGATCTTTTGCATAGTAGCATTAACTTTTGCTTGTGTAGCTTTTTTTTGTTTTTCTCCCTCTTTTTCTATTGTAATTTTGTAGCCGAAAAGCTTGAATTTTATCATATCATTTCCTTATATATACTATCATTTTATAATGAATTGATAGTATAACATATTTTATATAGATTTTGAGATTATTTAAAGAAAAAATAAAGTATAATTTTAAAAAATAGTGGAGATTAATATGAAAAAATTATCAACAATAATTTTATCTACTTTGATAGTGGCAACATTACTTTATTCTTCAGAAATAAATAAAGGTTCATTCTTGGGACTTAAATTTGGTTCTGATTTAAAGACATATAGTAAATTATTAAAGCCATTACCATCAGAATATGATGCAAGAATGTCATGTGAGAAATATGAAATTATTGGTAAGATTTGTACGATTGATAATGAACTAAATTATGAAACAAAACATAGAGTAATTCAAGATAAGCGAATTAAATCAATACTCCTTTATTTCAACGATAAAAATAAATTGTTTTATATAAAAGTTTTAACCCCTGTTTTATATTATTTTGCAAAATATAAACAAGCAGGAGATGCAACTTTTAATAAATACTATAAGTTTTTAAAAAGTCTTCCTGTAAAAAATGCAAAAAAATGTTATATTTGGAAGCCAGATACTCTTATAATGGGTAAATCATATGATCATACTACTTATCAGCTCACCAAAAGTGTAAGTAATAAAAAAATGCAAGATGAGTTTGATAAAAAAGTCAAACTTGCAAAACAAAAAGCCAAAAAATTGGATAAGAAAAAAATTGAAAATTTAAAAGTTTCTTTTTAAAAATTTTAGAGTTTTATAAACTCTCTTTTTGGTTAAAATATAGTTTTTTTCCACGAAGTAGGATTAATCCTGCAGTAGCCATTATTATTAGTATCGTGTTCAATATCCAGATCATTTTTATTCCTTTTTTTTATTTAAACAAAGCCGGTTGAACTCTTTTTTTTGTAACAACATCTATTGTAACATCTTTAAAACTTGGACGACCTCTGCCTAATACTTCATAGTTTGCTTCATATATAAAACTTTTACTTGCATTATTATCAAGCTCTTCTTTTACCGGTTTTATGATTTTTTCTTCAATTTTATTCCAAGTTTTATAGTTTGTTCCAAAAAATTCGTTTAAATTATTAAGTGTAAAGACTTTTCGCTTAGGCAAGGGTTTACCATTTTTATCTTTGTAAGTTGCAATACGATTTAATAGTGCCAACATTCTAATAGAATGAGGTCTTTTTAATCTCATCAACTCCTTTATGTCCATCATTGTATATTTTTCTTTAACCTCTATTATCATCTTTGCTATACGAACATACAAGTCCAGCTCCACGATATTTCTATTTGGAACAAATCTATATCGAGGCAATAAGCTCATACCCTCTATTACTCCGTCATCATCTACAAAAGTAATACTTGTTTTTTGCATAGATTTTACTGTTTGATATACTGTTGGTGCTGATAATTCAGTATATTTTAGCATTTCTCTTTTGTCAATTTTAATACCTACAATCTTATCATCTTGCATTTTTGACATATCTATTTTTTCAAAAATAGTTGATAAATAGTAGATAGTTTTTAATGCCGATAGATTACTATTTGCGATAGCATTTTCTATAAAAGTATTTGCAATTTTTCTATGAGTTTTAGGCTTTTTATTCGCCATTCTCTTCATCTTTTTATATTCGCTTGGTAACATTTTTCTACCCTTTATTTTATTTTTAATACCAAATAGCATTATAGGGTATTTTATATTAAAAATACCTTTCATAGAAATAGGTATCAATTTTCATAAATTGGTCTTTTTAATCGTAAAAATTGGTCTTTTTAATCGTAAAAATTGGTCTTTTTATTCCAAGAGTTTTTTAGCAATTTTCATTTTAAACTTAAATAAAAAATCCCTTTATTTAGGGTTTAAATGAATTAAAATACCTAAATCGCTTAAACCACTTTTCACATCTTATAACTATTCTTATAATTATTTTTTAAAAATAAGGCACTTTTTTACAAAGATTTTTGACAAAAATCAAGCAAATTTTTTGCGAATAGTATCTATTAGGAAACGGTGCAGTGGCTCCGTTTTTTATTTAAATATTTTGCAAGTATAAGAGAATTTTTTGTTAATGCTCAAACAAAAGTAAGCTGCTCTATAAATGCACTCTTAGCTTTTGTCTGTTTTTTTATCATCTTTGCAATTTGCAATTTTTAGAAGCCTATTTTTTTGTAGATGAAATGGATATGTTACTGCAGGCAGATCCTTGAACTGTTTGCATATTCTTTTGTCTT
>JALUXR010000035.1 GCA_027013285.1 Candidatus Altimarinota bacterium
CAATAAATCTAATTTCGTCTCATTTAATTTATTTCTTTTCATTACTAACATATTTATATAAATCATATACTAAATCTATAAGTTTTTCATCCGTTATTTTTCAACTTTTATTTTGTAAGCCTTTATACAATACTACAAACGGATTAAAATTCTGTTGCAATATAGTTTCTCATCTTCATATAAAATCTTTAAAATATCTTATTCTTTGTTCTATTTCTTCTAAATTTGGCTTTTGATTATAATTATAGAAAACTTTTCACATATAACGACAATCGAGACTATTTCGGAATTTTTCTACAAGTTCTTTATAATCTATATAAGTAAAACCTTTACAAAAGTGATTTAAAAGCTCAAATTCTATTCTATAAACAGATTTAAAATTATAATAATCTTTATAGAGCATATATTTTCATTTAGCCTCTGTATCAGCTAATTTATCATAAGTTCTTAAGAAAACCCTTTTTGCAGATTTTGAACCATAAGCCCAACTTTGTAGCTCTTCTCATCTTAGTATTTCTTCTTTTATGTCTGCTTTTTTCATATTATGTCTTTGCCATATTTTACTATTTTTTCTTATACTTAAGATTTTTTTATAATTCGGAATTTTTGTTTTTTTCTTATACATTAAGTCTATTTTATAATCTAATCTTGTTATATTAGAGTAGTTCAATATATCTAAATCCTCAAAGTCTTCTTCTTTTACAAGATTTTCTATAAATTCAGGTTGTATAAATCACAACTCCATAAGTCTATAAAAAGAACCGTATAAATCTATTTTTCAATAAGTTTTAAGCATTTTTTGATTGTGTGAATCAAATTCTGTATATAGGATTATAGGAACTGGTATATTCTCATAGACAGTAGAACCAATTACAGCAGTTCAATGTTGCATTTTCAATTTAGTCCAAGTAAGCAAGTTTTTTTCATCAACTGCAAAGTTCGAATTTTCAAAATCTAAATTTTTTAAATATTTTTCAAAGTAAGCAATAGGTCAGTCTATAGATAGTCTCATATAATCAATTCAAGATATAACCTCATCAGCTTTTTTTATTGTTTTGTTAAACTCAACTATATTTATAAATCTAAATCAAGTTCTTCTTGTAAATTCATAATCCAATAATCTTTTAAGTTTTTTATATTTTGGATCTTTAACAGAGTAGTAGTCCTCTACAAAATCTTCGTTATCAAAGAATGTTAAAGCTATATTTCAATTTTTATCTAAATCATATTCTACAAGGTCAATGACAGAGTAGCCAAATAATTCTTTAAGCAACAAGTTTAGGTCTTCCTGACTTCTTCTTATGTTGTAGTCTTTTGGCTTTTTTATTTTTTCAACTGCTTGAAAATCATACATTTTGAATAATTAAAGGAGTAAAAGTATGTTGCAAATCTTTTCAAATTTGCTTTTTTATTTCTGTTAGCTTATATTTTGTTTCTTTTAATATATTTGTTTCATCATCAATATAATCTTTTCACATATCTAATCACTCTATTGCTATTATTGCATTTAAATAAATTTCATCGTATAACATTTTAAAACTTTTATTTAAAAACTCCTTTCTTGATTTTTTACTTATTATGTATCTGTCTTCTAATCTGTGTAAATAGTTATCTATCACATTATAAAACTCATCTATTCTATTCATTATGTTCCATAAAGTTTGTTCTGGACTTAATCAATGTTCTTTTAATTCTATGAAGTAGTTTTTACTGTAAATTGTTTTTTGTCTTTGATAGTTCATTTTTTTCAATAATAGTAATTAAATCATTTTTTTAGTCTTATTGCTAATTTCCAATATATTATTATTCAATACATTAAACCATTTATAAACCATATACTTGCAACTATAACTACATACATTAAGAACAAATTTAATACAATATCTAACATTTTTTATTTTTGTTTAGTTTTTAAAATATCATCTAAAACTGTCCAAAAAAATCATATTCACATTCAAACTAAAGGCTTTTTTATTCATAAAACAATTAAAGAAACTTGAAATAAAACAACTGACAAAGGAATAGCCAATTCAAAATCTTCATCCTTACAATTATCATTATTTTTATTATTAAACATAATTCTTTATTTAATAAATAAATTATTTTTTAGACAATATATCTTTTCCAGCTTTTCAAATGCTATATTCTCTATATGATGCTTTTTTTTCTTTTTCAAACATTAACCTTTCATACAATTTAAATATTTTTCTTCTTAAATATAAGTTATCTATTACAAGCAATGTAAATACTAATCAAAGAACTATTCACAGTATTAAACCTAAATTTAAATATTCCATTATTATTTTTATTTAGTTATATAAATGTTTTT
>JALUXR010000036.1 GCA_027013285.1 Candidatus Altimarinota bacterium
AGAGCTTATGATGGTATTTTGTCTTTTTTAATATTTTTGGACAGTATTCAAACTGTAAATTTACCCAATATAAATGATTTTATTACAGCTCCAGAGGTTAATTTGATTTTATCTATTCAAGATTATCAAGAAGCTATACATAGTCAATCTTATACAACTATCTTGGAAACTGCTGTTCCTACAGAAAAAAGAGATGATATATATTATTTTTGGAGAAATGATAAATATTTATTGGAAAGGATAGATTTTATTTGATGAATTTATCAAGATTTTGTAGACAATAAAACAGATAAAAACTTTTTTAGAGCTATAATTTGAAATTTTTTATTGGAAAGTATATATTTTTATAATTGATTTGCATTTTTTGATACATTAGCAGATTTATGAAAAATGATAGCTTCTGATAAAATGATTTCTTATATAAGAAGAGATGAGCTTACTCATGTAACTTTATTTGCACATATTGTGAAAGAAATAAAAAATGAATTTCCAGAAATATTTGATGAACAAATGATTTATGATATGTTTAAAATAGCTGTAGATCAAGAAATTCAATGGTCAACACACATTATTTGAGATGCAATTATGTGAATGAATAAAGAAAGTATCGATAAATACACAAAACGGCTTGCAAATCAAAGATTAGATATGATATGATTAAATCCGTTATATCCAGAATATACTGAAAATCCTTACAAACATTTGGATAGATTACAAGATGATAATGCTTGAAAATGAAATTTCTTTGAAACAACAGTTACAAACTATACACAGAGTTCTTCTATGAAATGAAGTTGGGATTTTTAATTTTATATCTTGATAATTTTTTCAAATTGCTTAAATTATAAGAACTTTATGTTAAATAATATTGAATGATAGACGATATTTTGATAGAAACAGTATTGAAAAAAAAACATTGAGCATTTACTATTTTTTATAATGAGATAGTAGATCATTTTTTTTCTTATTTAAAATCTAATTTTTATTTAACTGATTTTGAGATAAATGATATAATTTCACATACTTTTGTGAAAATTTGGAATAAAATGGATTGATTTGATCAAGAAAAATGAAATTTCGTTTCTTGGTGTTGGGTAATTTTGAGAAATACTACAAAAGATTATTTTAAGAAAAGAAAAGATTTTTGATTTTCAGATTTTGAATGGACTGACGAAGATAATACAAAAACTACACTTGAAGAAAAAATACCTGATAATGAAAATATTTTAGAAGATTTAAATACAGATTATCAATTTGAAAATATTCAGAAAGCAATGAAAGATTTTAAATCTATAGATAGAGAAATTTTGTATCTTAGGTTTACTGAACAAAAAAGTTTAAATGAAATAGTTGCTATTACTTGATTAAGTTTAGTTAATGTAAGGGTTAAATTACATAGAATTTTAAATAAATTAAAAGAAAATCTAAAAAATAAGTAAAAGTGTAACATTTTAGGTAAATACATCGTAGTAGTAAGTAATATGAGTTAATTATTTTTATATATCTATATTTTTATAAAATGAAACTGGAGGAGTATTTTAAACAGCAAAAACAGAAAATGCCAGAGCAAGATAAATTGTTGGTTTTTGATAATATTAGAACACAAATTTCTCAACAAAGTATTTTTACAAAGATTTCTTTTTATTCAAAAGTTTGAGTTTATACGGTTTTCTTATTATTTATATTTTTTGGTCTTTTTCTGAATAATAAACAACTTTCAAATAACTTAAAAGTTGAAAATAATGCAAATGTTGTAAATGCAGATTATATTGGAAAAGTTATAAAATATGATTGAAATTATAAAATTTTAGATGAGGGGACTGAAGTAAAAACTTGAGTTTTAAAAAAATGAAGTATTCTTATATTGAATAATAATACAAAAATTACTTTATGAATAAATAAATGAATTAAATTACATTTGCTTTGACCTGCAAAAATTCAATTTACATCTTATAAAAATGATCAAAACAAAATTATTTATGTTGTAAATATGCTTGATGGGAATTATTTGTCGGTTAAATCTAACTCTCCGAAAGATAAGATAATTATTAAGTCAAATTATTTTAATATAGAATCAAATGATAGAATTATTGATTTGAAATATACAAAAAAATGATGAGCTAGTATTATAGAAAATAATGGTTGAAATATTTTAGTTAAAAAGGCTGATAAAATCATTTCTTTAAAAAATAATGAGCAATTAGTTATTTTGTGAAAAGATAGTCTAAATTACATAAAAAATATATTTAATAGTAAGTATAAGCAATATCAAATTGATAATAATTGAAATTTGAAAACTGTGATAAGTTCTGAAAAAATTAAAGAGTTGTGAAATATTCTCAACAAAGATATGGTTATTATAGCAATTTGAAGATATGTTTTGTGAAAATTAAATCATAATGATATATGGATAAATTATGGAAAGAAAAATACTATTCAAATCTTGCTAAATGTTTATAATTTGTTTTGACTCAAAATTCCTGTTTTGCTTAAATCTGAAATTAATAATCCTTTAAATTTATCTTTATCTGATGAAGAATTATTGGTTGATAATTTAATTCAAAAGATTAATGCTAAATATATTATGCCAGAAGAGTATATAAAGAGATTAAAGGTAATGTTGGCATATTTAGTTATTTTGGATAAAATGAGGATTAAATCTTGAATGGTATTTCATAATTTATCAGATT
Organism: Candidatus Altimarinota bacterium; assembly: GCA_027013285.1. Classification (GTDB taxonomy): domain Bacteria; phylum Patescibacteriota; class Gracilibacteria; order Absconditabacterales; family Absconditicoccaceae; genus S009-33. The sequence continues at coordinate 2,691 of JALUXR010000036.1, forward strand.
TAGTAAATTATTTACAGTTAGATTATAAATATAAGAAAATGTTATTAACATTTTAATTAACTGGCCTAAACTTAGGTTAGTTTTTTTATAATTGAAATAATGTTGTAATTTTGTATAGTAGGAATAGTTTATATAAAAAATATGAAAATATGAAGAGAATACTGTTAATATTATCAATTTTATTTGGTTGACTTTTTGTTTTTTCAAATAATTTTGTTGTTGCAAATAGCTATACAGATACTTTAAATGCTATTTGATGAGATGAATGAAAAGCTTGAGAAATTTCAGCAACTTTGGCAAATGATGCATGAGGTGAAAGTTTGAAATGACTTATGATAAATGTAGCTAAAAAAATTATTATGCCGATAGTAATAGTTTTATGACTTTTGATAGCATTTTTATGATTTTATAAATTAGCTTTTTCAGATAAAGAAGATGAAAGAAAAAAATGACTTAATTTTGCAATTTGGTGAACTTTATGAGTAGTTTTGATGAGTTCTAGTTATTTTATTGTTGATGCACTTGTTTGAACTACTTGAACAAGTTGAATTATATGAACTAATAGTAGTTTTGACCCAGCTACTATTGCAAATAATTTATATGCCTGAATATTGAGAAAATTTTTTGTTCTAGCTATGTATTTTATTATGGGAATATTATTTATTACATTGTTGATAACTGTTATAAAATTAATATGATCTGGAGACAAAGAAGATATGACTAAACATTCAAAGACTATTATTGTTTGGAATAGTTTATGAATTATAATAATAATTTTTGCACAAAATATAATAAATATGTTTTATTCAAAAGTTACTAATTGAGCTAGTAGCTTATGACAACAACAAGCTATACTTGAAAGTAAAAATATCTGATGGATACGGACAGTTTTAAATTATTTTTTATGATTTGTTTGATTTATAATTACTGTATTTATAATTTATCAAGCATATTTGTTATTAACAAAACCAGATGATGATGCTACTTACAAAAATTTGAAAAAATATTTTGTTTATATTATTTTATGAATTTTATTGATAGGTTGAGTTTATATTATAGCAAATTTCTTTATAGTTCAATAATTTATTTATTTAATATTTTAAAATGCATATTACAAAGAAAGATATAAAAAAATATATACTTTTTTCGTTGATTTTAGTTTGGTTAATTATATTTTTTCATTTATGATATTTGTATTTACAACAATCTAATAAGGAAAAACCTATAAAATGATGAATTTTATTAGAATGAGTTGTTTGAGAAAAAACAAATCCTTTACCTTATTTATGAAACTGATATTATTCTAGATATGTGCAAAGTTTACTTTATAGATGATGTTTAAACAATGATTGAACTCCTGATTTGTGTAATGTAAAGACATCTGATCATAAAACTTATTTTGTAACATTAACCTGAAATAATTATTGGACATCTTGAAAAAAAATAACACTTGATGACATATATTTTACTTACAATGATATTATAAAAAATAATAGTTTAAATTTAACTTATCCTATAGTTAATGACTTAAAAAGTGTTGTTAAAGATTGAAATGCTATAAAAGTTGTGTTTAATCAGGCTAGTATAAATAATGATTATTTTTTTCAAAATTATATACTTCCAGAATATCTTTTGAAAGATGCAGATAAAAATTTTTATATATCTGAGTATTCGCAAAAACATATAAATTCAACTTGTGTGTCTTTGGATTTAAAATCTAATTTTAAAACTAACTTGATACTAGATTATTCAAAATGTCCTAATTATTATATTAATAAATATCAATTTGATTTATTTAAGAATGAAAAACAATTAGCAAAATATTGAACAGGAAAAACAAATATAGATATATACAACTGATATACAAACATAAATAAAGATAAATATTCTAAACATCTTATAAATCTTAAAATAAGATATGCTATGTTTTGGAATATAAAAAAACAAAAAAATGAAGAAGTGAAAGATTATTTATCACAAAGTATATTAGCATACTTAAAAAAGGATCTTACATTACAAGAAAGAATTAATTTTGTTTGATATGGTTTGTTTGTACTACCAAAGACTACTATTACAAATACTTGATTTAAGACAATTTTATGAAAATATTCTTTGGATAAGCAAAAAGCAGAATTTAGAAAAAAAATATTTAATATAAAAAATAATGTTTATTTATATAAGCAGTGAAAAAATAATGTAGCTTATGTAGATAAAATTGATAAATATTTAGTTTTAAAATGAACTCTTTTAACTTGATGATATGATAAAATATGAGTTTCTTACAAAACTTGAAACGAATATATTCTTAAAGAGTATAATTGATGAAAAGATATAAAGTATGTAATGAGTGAAAAATTTTGAAATATACAAAAATGAATTAATACATATAAAATATATTGATATAAAAATAGTCAAAAGAAACTGTTGGATACTATTACTTTATATTATAAATCTGTTGTATATCCTAAGTTTAAGATAACTTATCCTGATTTTACTTTGCTTTATTTAAATAAATGACTTATTGCAAAGATTGGAGATTCTGTGTATAATACTCTAGTTAAAATATATCCTTGACAGATAAGAGTTAAGAAAGTTTGAACTCAAGAATATAATAATGTCTTATTATCTTGAAATTATGATTTAGCAATAAGTAGTGTTTCTTTCCGTTGAAAAGATATATCTTATATATTTAAAACAGATAAAGCTACAAATAATCCTTCTTTGTTTAAAAATGCTAATTTTGCATCTTTGATAAATCAAGATTTTTTAGCACTACTAGATTTAAAAAAGAAAATTTTTCCAGAATTAAATAAAATATATCAAGCAATTATTCCTGTAGTATTTATATGAAATGAGAAAATTAATTTATATGTAAATAAAAAATATAATATTCCAAATTTAGATTATAGTAGTTTTAAAAATAGAAAAGAAATGTTAAAATCTATTGTTTTAACAAAGATTAAGCAAACTACTTTGAAAGGTATTTCATTTCATTGATTTATAAAGTTTTTGTTGAGATTAGTGAAAACTAGCAGGAATTAATCTTCCTGTTTTTTTATATATATTTTATGATTAAAAATCTAAACTAATTCATTTTATTTCTGTTATTTTAAAATTGTCTAAGTCTATTCTTAAGTCATTATTTAGTTGTTTTTGTAATAATTCTAATTTTGTGTTAAATAGTGGTTCTAATTTTTCTTCAGTTTGGAAGAAATCTTTTATTTCTGGGAGTAAAATAGCTTTTCATAATATTTCTAATAAATCAACATCTTGTATGTTCCAGATGAAATCTTGTTTTTTTGTGTAATTTAATTTGTTATACATCTTATTTTGAATTAGAATATCTTCTATGTTGAATATAATGTCTTGAAATTCTAGTAATGAATTATCAAAAGGAAACTTTATTAAAATACTTCATAGATAAATATTTTTTCATTCTTCTATGATATTCCAATCTCAGTAAATTATTGATAATGCTAACAAGAAACTAATGGCTTGATCAGGGTTTGCTGTGTTAATTTCTTGTTTTATAGCTTCGATATTTTTATAATTTCAGTGTATTTCTAAGTATTTTCTGTATTTTAATTCTAATCAAAAACTTTTAAATAAATTTTCGTATAATTCTAATTCATCTAATCCTCAATTTTTGATATAAGCATCTTTTAAATTTCTTTGATAATAACATAATCAGTTTATAAAAAAACCTTTATCGAAAGAAAAATTAATATTTTGTTTTTCTGTAACTAATCACATTCCATTTTGTAAATTATTTACATTTAATTTCTTAAATTTTCTTTTATGAAAAACTAGATATTCATTATTTTCTATTTTAAGATTATATGAAGTTCATAAATCAAGTTGAAATATGTTATTATTACCAGTATCTCAAGTTTTGTAAAATCAGTATTTGTCGAACATAAATTTATTATAAATATTAAATAGTTGTGAATATCTTAACTTTTTTATAAAAAAACTCCAGAGGAAACACACTCTAGAGAAACTTTCACCATATTTTTATTGGCCTACCAAAAGTTTTTTCTAAATATTTTCTTAATTCATCTTCTTTAGGTTCTACTGAACCAACTTTTTCATTTCCAAAGAATTTATCTTTATAAATAATCCATCGTGGATCAAATATTCCTTCTTTTTCTACAAATCCTTTAACTCCATTTGGAGCTTCGAATTTTCTAATTGCCATAATATCTCCTTATTTTCTTTTGATAGGTATTTAGAATATACTAAACTTATTTTATAAGTCAATATTTATTTTCCTTTAAATAAAGTTTTGAAAACTCATAAAATTACAATTATATCCATCCAAATAGACCAATTTTGAAACCGATAAAGATCAAGTCTAGCTTCTTCTTCAAAAGGTAAATCTCTTGCAAATACCTGTGCATAACCTGTAATTCAAGGTTTTGCAGCTAAAAGTCTTTTTTGCCATTTATTGTATTTTTCGATTTCTTCTTGTAAATGTGGTCTTGGTCAAGCTATAGACATTGTTCATAAAAGCACATTGAAAAATTGAGGTATTTCGTCTAATGAAGTTTTTCTAAGTATTTTTCACCAAGGTTTTACTCTAGGATCATTTTCTATTTTAAATAAAACATCATCTCTCTCATTTTTATTTAATAATTGCTGTTTTAAGTTATCTGCATTTTTTACCATAGTTCTAAATTTATAGATTTTTATTTCTTTTCAACCTTGTCAAATTCTTTTAGACACATACAAAATATTTCATTTATCATGAAAATATATCCGTAAAGCTATAATAAGGTATAACCATCAAAAACATATTATGAAAGATAAAGAAAATATAATATCAAATATTCTTTTGAAAACTTTCCATCGTCATTCTAATGGTGAAGGTTTGTATCTCCAAGTTATTAAGGCTCAAATTCTTTCAGCATGATAAAGAATATCTTCAAGAAAATTTACATCAGGAATATGAAAAACTTCAATTTGTTTAAGTCTTGCTATGTCCATTATCTCTTCTACTTTATTAGTTTTTATATTTCAAACTAAAAATATAATATCAAACTTATTTATAACATCTAATTTATCAAATTCACTAAGTTTATATATATCATAATTATCAAATTTTTTTTTAATTTTTTGAAAGTATTTTGTTTTTAAGACTCATATTTTGTATGGATTTTGTTTTTCTAATTTAGAATTAATTATGTTAAATATAAAATCAATAATCAATAATCAAATAAAAGATAAAATTCATCACCATATTAAAATAAGTCTTGAGATACCATCTAAAAATAAAGATCAGTTTCAAAAATAAGATATAAAAGTAATACTTACAAACCAAAATATGAAAACTTTTATAAATTTATTATAATAATTATGTATTGGTCATTTAAGTTTATAAAGATGTCTAGTAAGTCATATTAGTGGAAATAAAAGTGCTGATATAATAAAAAATAACAAAGTTTCTTGAAAGTTTATGTAAGGAATTTGTAAGTGAACAAAAGGAATTCCATCTGTAATGATTCTTAAATTATATGCTAACAAAAAAACTATTACAATAGTAATCAAATGCCATATTGGTCTTGAAAGTCTAAGTAATAGTAAATATTTCATTATTTATTTTAATTTCTAAACTTAATTTTTGTTGTGCACTTGTTTTGTTTTTCATCTTCTTTGGTTTTCTATTTCTTTAAAGTAAGATATTACTGTTTTTTCCTTTTTTTCAGACCCTGTTTTTAATTTAAACTTAATTTTTTCAAAACTTATTTGTAAATATTTTCATTGAATTTCAACACTTGCATTAGCATTTGTAATTTTTTCTCATTTTAAATATTGTAAAAATGTAGATTCTCATATTATTGAATCTACTGGTAAATCTATGATAGATTCTTTTCCGTCTTTAATTAATTTTAGTTTACTTCATTTTTCTACAATATATAAAGTATAATTACTTTTTCATTGTTCTGTAACTTTTTCAAAATTAGTAGTCTCTTTTTGTTCAAAACCTAATTTTTTTATAATATCTTCTAATATATTTTTTTGTAAAGTTTCTGTAAGTTCATTTTTTTCTTTTGTAGTTTTTTCATTTCAAGGTTTATAAATACATAATTTCTCTTTTGACATAATTATAATATTTTATAAATTAAATATTTTGTAATTTTTCCTTTGCCTTTTCATAATTTGGATCTATATCTAGTATATTTAGCCAACAAGCTCTAGATTTTTGAGATTCTCAAATTTCTTCATATAAACTAGCTAATGCATCTAGATATATACTATTGTTTGGTTTAATTTCAAGGACTTTTTGTATGGCTTGTATAGCTTGTTCTAATTCTCATTTGTTATATAAAATATCTGCATAAGTAATATAATATCTATAATTATTTGGGTTTATGTCAATAGTTTTTTGTATTAGTATATTAGCTGTGTCTATTTCTCATAATTCCAGGTATAATTTACTTAAATTCCATATAGCATTATCATTTTGCATATCTAATTGGATAAGTTTTTTTAGTAATGAAAATGCTTTCTTCTCTTTTCATAAATTTATATATAGATTTGACAACATTTCCATAAATTTAATATTATTTTCATCGTAAGAAAGGATTTCTACAAGTTTTTGTTCTAGAGTGTCTATATCTCATTTTTGTTTTGCAAATTCTATTTCTAATGTTATTTTTTTTAGTTTGTTCTTTATTTTACTAGTGTTTTCATTTTTTTCTATATTTTTTATATCCTTAATTTCTTTTTTATTTTCTAACACTTGTTTTTTGAGTCTGTTTAATGAAAAGATTTTATGATATTGTATTTTTAGTTGATTAAATATCCAAACAAATGGAAAAAAAATATAAGCTATTAAATTATAAAATATTAATATGAAAATTGATATTGTTATAAATCAAAATAAGTATATTTCATAAGCTAACATTTTTTAAAATTATCATCTAAAGATATAGTTTTGGGAAATCATTCTTTGTTTTTTGTAAACATGGTTTTCATCATTATATTTATTCATATAACTGTATATATTTCTCCATCTAAATCAAGTTCTGTTCATATATCAGGAAAATATTTTTGTTCTTCTTTGTAAACATCTTCTTCATATTTTAGACAACATTTTAGTTTTCAGCAAACTCATTTATGTTTGTCAAGTCATTGAGATTGTAAATTTTGTAGATTTACAGTAGATGTTTCTACACTTTTTAAACTACATAGTGATTTTGTACAACATAATTTATGTCAGCAATCTCAGCACATATCTTCACTTATTGGATTTAACCTTATAGAATCTCTTGCTCATACTTGATATAAAAAGAAATTCATTCATATAACTGATCTAAGTTCATTTAAAAAAGGTCTAAAGTCTGTTCTATCATCAGAATAAAAAAATAAATATAGAGTATTTCAATTATAATCCATTTTTCATGTTACAAATTTAAGTTCTGGAAAAATTATTTTTAATTCAGATTTTATTTCTTTGAATTTTTCTTTTGCTTTTTTGTCTAATTCATAAAATTTCTCTAGTTGATTATATGTTAATTTATACAAAAAATCTACTTCATAATTTGCTTCACATTCATATCATATGTAAGTAGCTATAAATTTTTTTCATTCTTTTTCATAAACAATTTTATCTCATGATTTTATATTTATATTTGGTTGTTTATTTGATTTTAGAATTTTTAGAGTTAACCAATCTTGTAAGTACAAAATTTTATAATTTATTCAGTTAAATATTATCAAAAACTATACTTTGTCAAGGAGTTAATACCTTACAATTAGCTAAATTGTTTAACATTATTTCTTGAGCAAAATCTGTAGGATTTACTTTTATTGTGTCAAAAGTATTATAATGAATAGGAACTACAATCTTAGGTTTTACAAATTCTGTAGCTTTTATTGCATCTTTTATTCACATAGTAAAGTTTCATCATATTGGAAGGAAAGCAACATCTATAGTTTCATCTTCAAGTAATTTCATATCATAAGTAAGTGCTGTATCTCCTGCATGATATATTTTTTTTCATCAAATTTTTAATACTATTCAAGCAGCTTTTCAAGGGAAAAATTCTGGTCATATAGATCATCCATGAACTGCATTTACAAATTTTATTTTAAATTCTCAAAAATTATTTGATCAGTTTATAGGAAAAATATGTTCTCATCATATGTGCATACTATAAGAAGATGAAATGTTATGATATTTAGCAAAATATTGAATTACTTCAAAAGTAGATATAATTTTTGCTCAAGTTTTATTAACTATTGCTACTGTATCTCAAATATGATCAGAATGTCCATGTGTAATACATACAGCAATTATATTTTTTGAACAAATAGTTTGTAAATCAATATCACATAGTTTATTTTCACTAATATAAGGATCTATCAAAATACTTTCTCCTCATAAATCAATTTCTACAAAACTATGTCCATGGTATATTATATCAAGCATATTGCAAGATGATAGGATAAAACAGAATTACATATTTTTTTTATTCTGTCATACTGAATTTGTTTCAGTATCTCTTAAATTTTCTAACTTTTAATATTTCTAAAAAATTAGAATAAAATATTCAATTTTCAATTCTTAATTAATTTCAAATACCATCACTTGATACTGTTTGAGTTCCTTTTATGTTTGCTCCATTATCTTTTTTAGACGAATTTCATCATAATAATGTGATAAAAGATGCAAATGTAACAATTAAAAATACAGTTATTAATATTACGGTGAACCATTTTACAATTTTATCTTTTGTAGTCTTTTTTGTCATTTTTATTGTATATTATTTTAAATAAATTATTTAATGTTTCAGGTTAGATAGACTATTAGAAGAAATATATATAATTTAGGTGATTTTAATACATCTCTTAATAAAAATCATCTTCCCCATCTTATCTTTTCTTTTTTAATAAATTTACCATTAAATTTACTAGAATATTTTAATAAGACTTTATTATTTGAATTAATTTTTAAAAGCAGATTTAATAAGTTGTAACACCTTAAATATTCTCATTTTGAGTAAGCTTGTTTTATATATTTTTCAATTTTTTCTTCTATTTTTTCATTTGAATATGAACTTATATTTCACATTTTTTTATTTTTTATTTTCTAAACCTTACCTTTTACTTCATTTGTAGATGTATTTACTAAAATTTCATCTCACTCTTCTATATGTAAAGGAACTTGAACTACTAATCCAGTTTCTAATGTAGCTGGTTTTGTTCATGCTTGAGCTCTATCTCATTTTACTCAAGGCATAGTTTCAGTTACTTTGTAAGAAACTGTATCTGGCAATATTATTCATATTACATTTTCATTATACATCATAAGAAATACATCGACATTTTCTTTTAAATATTGTTTAATATCATCAACTAAATCATCTCAAAGCTCAAAAAGTTCTGATGTATCAAATTCCATAAAAGTATAAGTATCTCCACTATTGTATAAATATTGTCAATTTTTATAATTTATCTCAGCAGCATCTAATGTTGTTCAAGCTTTGTAAGTTACATTTTTTACTTGTCATGTTTGTATATTTTTAACTTTAAAAGCATAAGTTGCTCATCATCTTCATTTATGCATATGAGACATATCCACTACTTTGTAAAGTCATCATTCTATTTCTAGAACTGTTCATCTTTTAACTTCAGAAATATCTATTTTCATTTTTCCTTTTTAATAATATAAAGACCTATTTAAGTTTAGTAACTATATAGAAATATGTTAATAATTCAATTAAAAAACAATAACAATACAAAAACTTGACTTTTACTTAAATATAATTATTATTTAAGTATGGTAAATTATATTTATTAAATAAAAACAAAAAAATGTGGGTATTAATAAATGAAGTTATAATTTTTTGAATAATGTTAGCTTTGATAATATGATATTTTTGATGAAGATGATTATGAATTAATAAAGAAGTTCATTTCAAATCAGTAGTTAATTCGACTGTCAATGAAATTAAAAAAAATCTAAGTACTGGAGATTCTTATAAAATAGAAAGATTGGTATCTAGTCAATGAAATCAAAATTATATAGAATATAAGATAAAGTTGACTCATAAAAAGGATTGAACTAAATTAACTAAGCAAGAAGTAGATAAAATAGTTAATTCTATTACTAATACAAATCAA
>JALUXR010000037.1 GCA_027013285.1 Candidatus Altimarinota bacterium
TTATTATAAAAGAAAATTGAGTTTACAAATTTGATTTAGAAAAAGTTAGAAAAAATGCAAAAATTAGAACAAAAAATAGAACTTCTGTGGAAGTAATAGAAGAATATAATAAAGAGCCACTTGTAGACTGGGCTTTGATGGAATCTGAAGAAAATGGAAATATTTACTATAAATTGGTTTGTTTGATGCATTTTATAGTTAAAAAATATAACTGACAACTAAATTCTACTTGAAAAGAAAATGTAGTTTGATGAAATTGGTACAAAATAGAGGATTTGTCACATACAGAAGATATTGCACCAAATGCCTATATTGTAAGTAAAAAGGCAGTAGAATTACTATCAAAAAATAGTAAGACTGCAATTATAAGTGATTTTTCGAAAACATTAACATCTTTTAAAAATCCGACAACCTGGTCAGTTTTTGCAAGGTCTGGACTTTTATGAAAAGATTATTTAGAAGAAAGAAACAAGTATTATGACGAATATCATAAATATGAATTAGAATGAAATGTAGAAAAAACTAAACAATGGTGGGAAAAACATTTACAATTATTTGTTAAATATTGATTAACGAAAGAACTTATTGATAAAATTACTGTAAGTGATTATTTTAAGCCTAGAAAATGATTAAAAGAATTTATAAAATCTATTCAAGAACAATGAATTAAACTGTATATAGTTTCATCAGGAGTATCAGATTTTATAAAATCATTTTTTACTAATCATTGAATTAAATTAGACTGAATAGAAGTGTATTGAAATAATTTAAAGTTTGATAATACTTGAAAGGTCGTGTGATATGATGAAAATTCAATAATTACAACTTTAAATAAACAAGATTATCATTTTAATTTAAAATTATATTGAAAAATAATTTTACTTTGAGATGATGTAAATGATTTGGATATGTATAATTGAGATTGTTTAAAAATATGTTTTTGTGAATCTGATAAAGCATCATGATATGATAAATATTTATGAAATGAATGAGATTTAATAAAGGCAGTAGAATTACTTAAATAAATTTTAAACTAATGAAAAATATAGTAGTTATCGGTTGAGGTTCTTGAGTATTTAATGTTCTTAAATGATTAAAACATTTAGATGATGTGTTTTTAACACCTGTTGTGACTATGTCCGATGATGGATGAAGCACAGGTTTTTTGAGAGATGAATATGGAATTTTACCTCCTGGTGATTTAAGAAGGTCATTAGTAGCTTTGGCAGATGACGATAAAACAGATTTTCTTAGAAAATTATTTGCTTATAGGTTTGAGAACGGTTTCTTAAAATGACAAAATTTATGAAATCTGATAATGTTTGCATCTGAAAATATAACAAAGGATTATTGAAAAGCTTTGAATGAATTAGAACAATTATTTGAGATAAAAAACGGAAAAGTTTATCCAGCTACTGAGGAAAAAACTAGACTTTTGGCTATTTTGGAAAATGGTGAATTTGTAATTTGAGAAACAAATATCGATATACCAAAACACGATTCAAATTTAAAGATTGAGTGATTTTTTGTAATAAAAGAAGAATATGCAAAAATTTTAAGTATTTCAGAAAAGGTATGAAAAAAAAATATCTCAAATTTTCTTTTGGAACAGGCAATATCTGATAAGCCTTGAGAGAATAAAAACTTAAAAAATATATTTGAAGAAACAGATTATATTATTTTTTGACCTGGAGATTTATATACGAGTATTTTACCGAATTTATTGGTTTGAGATACTATAAATTTTATAAAAAAATCAAAAGCAAAGAAAATTTATATTTCAAACTTATTTACAAAAGTATGAGAAACAAATAACTTTAAATTATCTGATTTTTTAACTGTTTTTGCAAAATATATTCAAAAAGATATATTTGACTATATTTTAGTTCAAGATTTAAAAAAAATAGAATTATCAAAAGAATTTTTAGAAAAATATGAACAAGAGTGAAAAAAACTTGTAGAAATAGATTTAAAAGATAATAGAATTATAAAAGAAGATTTAATCTCTCAAACTGATGTGTTAAGACATGATTCTGAAAAACTTACAAAAGTTTTATCAAAAATACTAAATTAAACTATGAAAGCAATTTTTTTAGATAGAGATGGAACTATAAATCAACTTAAAAAATGACAAAAATATGTTTGTAATACGGAAGATGTAAAATTAAACAAGAATGTAAAAGAAACTTTAAAACAACTTAAAGATT
>JALUXR010000038.1 GCA_027013285.1 Candidatus Altimarinota bacterium
TGTGATTTTTACATAATTTTTTATCTATCAAACAAGAAATAACTTTTTCTATAATTTGAAATTCAAATAATATTAAACTAATCGTAAAGGTTCCAAACAAACTTGAAAACTTTTTTGAAAGTAGCTTTTATGGTAGTTTTCCTGAATCTGAATTGAAAATAATCAAACATAAAGAAAATAACAATAATAAATATATAAATTTTCACAAAAAGAATGATTTTTCTATTTCAAATATTGAAGATTTTACAAAAAATGGTCTTTATACCGAGCCTTTCAAAAATATTTTGTATTTATTTAATAATATTTCATCATCTGATAATTTAGAAATTACATATAAAATTAGATTTAAAAATGATAATAAAATATTAAATAGTTTATCAAATTTTGCTTTTAAATTAATATGAATGGAAAAAGAGAATCAATGAGATAAAATCAAGGTAATTATAAGTTTTTCAAACACAATTAAAGATAAAAATATAAAAAAAAATTTAAATATAAATCTAAAAAATACTTTTTCTAAATTCATAAAAAACTGAAATATAAAAATCTCAAATATTGCAAAACCGTTTTTCTGTGATGAAAATCAATTTATAAATTTTTATCATATTTTAAATAAAGAATATTTTATCAAAAATTTAGATTATCTAGAATATAGGAAACTACACTATCCAAACAATATACCTACTACAAAAAATACTTCAAAAGAAGAACTTACTTTTTTATGATATACCGAATATAAAAATGATAAAATCAAATTTTGAATTAAAGAAGAAGATAAACTAAGACATACCTACATCATAGGTAAAACTTGAATGTGAAAATCTACTTTAATTAGTAATATGGTTCTTTCTGATCTACAAACAGACTCTTGAATATGTGTAATAGATCCTCATTGAGATTTGATAGATACTGTTTTATCTTATGTACCAAAACATAGAATAAATGATGTAGTTTTGTTTGATGTTTCAGATTTTAACTACCCTATTTGATTCAACATACTTCAAGCCGAAAATGAAGAAGAAAAAAATATTATAGTTTCTGGACTTGTAGCTACTTTCAAAAAACTTTATCAAGATAGTTGGTGACCAAGACTTGAATATATTTTAAGAAATACACTTTTGGCAGTTATCCAATATCCTAATTCAAATTTACTACATATCACAAGAATGCTTACTGATAAAAATTTTAGATTAGAAGTTCTTGATTATGTCCAAGATCCTATAGTTTTAAAATTTTGGACCGATGAGTTTTGAAAACGGACAGATAAATTTAGAGATGAAGCTATAAGCCCTATTGTAAACAAGGTTGGTCAATTCTTATCTTCACCTGTTGTAAGAAATATTTTTTGACAAGAAAAAACAAAACTTGATTTAAGAAAAATAATGAATGAAGGGAAAATTTTACTTGTAAATTTGAGTAAATGAAAAATCTGAGAAGATAATGCATCTATGATAGGTTCATTTTTGGTAACCAAATTAGCAATAGAAGCTATGGCAAGAGCAAATATAGCCTTTGAAGATAGAAAACCATTTTATCTTTATATTGATGAATTTCAAAATTTTGCAACAGATAGTTTTGAAAATATCCTATCAGAAGCTAGAAAATATAAATTAGCTTTGATACTTGCAAATCAGTATATTAGCCAAATTTCAGATAATATAAAAAATGCTATTTTTGGTAATGTATGAACTATTATAAATTTTTGAATTTGATATGAAGATGCAGAAATTATTTCAAAACAATTCAAAGAAATAGTAACCTCAAACGATATTTTATCTTTACCAAAATTTACAGCTTATATTAAATTAACTATAGATGGACTTACTACAAATCCTTTTTCTATGACTACTTTTCCATTACCAAAACCTGAAAATTGAGAAGAAATTATTACAAAAGTAAGAAATCAAACAAGACAAAGATATGCTATCGAAAAAACTAGACTGGAAAAAATTATTAAACACTGGTCAGAAAATAAGTTTTCACAAACAGACAAAGCTTTAGAAAAAGCAAAAAATATCAAAACAAATTGAAAAGAAATTAAAAATATAGACGAACTTAAAAAAAATACTTGGTATAACTGAACTATAAAATTAAAATATAATTTTGGTGTATTCGTAGTATTAGATGGATGAAAAATAGAATGACTTTTACACAAAAAGAAAATGAAAACTACAGAATGAATTTCTTGGAAAGATATTTACAATAT
>JALUXR010000039.1 GCA_027013285.1 Candidatus Altimarinota bacterium
AATGAGATAAATGATATTTATCAAATTACTAGAATCAAAAATTTAGCAAATAACAAAGAAGAATTAGTTCCAATAAATTTAAAACTATATAATTTAGCTACTTGTTTTTCCTCTGAAATACCTGTTAGTAATAGTAATAGTAATAATTTGTCAATTCAAGAAGATTTTTATCTTGTAGATATGGAAAGTTATGGATTTGAATTAGTTTGAAATAGTTTTAACATACCAAGACTTATACTAAAAATACCAGTTGATAAAATTTGAGAAAAATTTAATTCAAATATTTTTATAAAAAAAGTAGAAGAAATAGATTTTAACTATATTTTAATTAACATTTTAGAATACTTAAAATCTTTAACAGAAAAAGAAGACTTAAGTTATTATTTTGAATATTTCAAATTTACATTCAGTGAAAAACTTATTTTTGAAAGATTATATCATAAATATCAGGCCTTACATTGAAATTTCACAGTTTTCTTCGAAGCTAACAAAATGTTGGATAAGAAAAAGTTTTTAGAAATTTTAAAAAAATAAAATGAAAAAACTTGTAATATGAATTCTATCTTTTATAATTCTGCTACTATTAACAATATTTTTACAAAATAAGAACAAAATAAAAATGCCTAAACAAAACGAAATTGTAAAACTAACTATAACAAGCCCCAACTTTGAAAACTGAAAACTAATACCAGCAAATTTTACTTGCGATGGAAAAGATTTATTTCCAGATATAGAGGTAGATAATATCCCATATGAGGCAAAAAGTCTTTTGTTGTATGTAGAAGATCCAGATGCTCCAGGTTGAGAATTTATACACTTGATGGCAGCAAACATTCCTGTAAGGCACGATAAAGAAATTATTACAAAAGAAGTATTAGAACAAAGTGTTTTATGAACAAATTATTTTCAGAATTTATGATACAATTGACCTTGTCCACCAAAACAAGAAATACACCACTATTATTTTAGAGTATTTGCATTTACAAAAGATTTAAATTTAAAAACATGATTTACATTTGAAGATATGACAAATATAATAAACAATAATGTTGAAAATATTGTATGAAGCTGATATTTGCTTTGATTACACGAAAGATAGTTTTTAAAATAGATTTGAATAAAACTGATTTATCTGTATTTCTCAAATATTTATTTGTTTTCAATTAGATGTTTTTCAAATTATATTTATTTTATCTCATTCTTTTATAAATTTTAATTTTCTAACATCCGGATTATAATTTTGATCAAAAAAGCTTACTTTAAAATCAGATGATAATAAATTCTTAAAATAATGAAATTCCATATTATTAGAATAATCACTTCATGTTCTCATATCCTGAATATCTTTTATTTTGTATCATTTTCTCATTAAAACTTTCAAAACAACTATAGATACGATACTTTGTTCTATTTTCCCAGATTTAATTTCATTTGAAAAATTTTTTAATATTCAAGGATTATTTCACTTTAATAATTTATAGTAAATATCATAAAATGCTTCTTTTTGAAGTTCTTTTTCTAGAGTAATATTATACTTACTAAATACTTTCTGAATTTTTAATTCATATCTTTCTTTCAACAAATTATCTAGTTTTTGAATATTTATGTTTTTTCAATTTTTAACAAATTTTTTCTTTATCAATGAATTTATAAACTTAACATATTCTTGTAAATTATTATCTCAAATATACTTAGAAATAGCATTTTGAGTTAAATAAGTTGTATCATCAATTATTCAATTATTTAGAACTAAATCCTCGTATTTAATTCAATTTATATATTCTTCAGAAACATAAAATTTCTCATCTTCATTATTTTTTTCATAAATAGTCAAAATCTTTTTTGTAATTTTTAATATATTTAAAAAATCTTGAGGATTTTTACAAATAAATTCTCACTTTACTCAGTCTACAGTTAGTTCATAATTATTTCACTTTTTTATAATGTCTTCAAATCAATCATATTGTTTTTCTTTATGTAATTCACTTTTTATATTTTCCATTTATTTTTTTAATTTAATTAATAAAAAAGACTACTAGATTAATAGTAATCTTATATTATTTTTTGTCAAATTTTATAACTGTTCCAATTTATTTATAATTTTTTTAAACATATCGATATAAGAATATATATTTTTATAATTTTTATTATCTAAATCTGTAAATAACCAATTTGTATAAGTAATAAATGAA
>JALUXR010000040.1 GCA_027013285.1 Candidatus Altimarinota bacterium
ACAAGGTATCTCTACGAGAACGTGGAGATGGATTACTTATCTAACAAGTGCAAATAAAAAAAATATAACCAAGCAAATTTTTCGGCCTTTTACCTTCTATATATATTAAACTTTAAAATAAATAAATAATAAAGGAGCTTTAATTAGCTTCTTTTTTTGTTTAAGAAAATTATTGTAATTTGTTTAAAATTTTGTAAGATAAAGTAATAATCTAATTTTATTTATTAAAATATAGTTATGGATAAAAATTGGAAATACTTTTATAATGAATTAGCAAATAAAATAGTTAATTTTTCTTGAAAAGAAATTTTAAATCTTACTCTAGAAATAGAGAATGAAACTTGAGTAAATAGTAATTTATGAAAAGATAGAGTAAAAATTCAATGTTTTGATAATTTTTCATTTTTTGCAAATTTTAATAGAAGAATAAATTCTGAAAATAGAATAAAGATATTAGAATATTTAAAAAATAAATTTAATTTAAAAAATAAGGTTCCAACACAATTTAATTGAATTCCATGAGTAAATAATTTGCAGTCTTGGTTTTTTGGATGAAAAGAAAAGGATGTAGAGATATTAGATGAATTATTTTATAGAGTTTTAGAAAATAAAGATTTATGAGATTTGTTTGATAAAGCATTAAAAATTGATAATTGTGCTTTAACTAAATTAACTTCTTGATTATATTGGATAAATGCTGATAATTTTTTACCACTTGACCAGTTTACACTAAAATATATTGAAAAAGAATTAAACCAGAGATTTAATAAAAAAGATATAGATTATAATAAATATTTACAAATTTTAAAGGATGTAAAAAATAATATTTGAGATGATTTTGTGGAAATTACTTATAAAGCTGGAGAACAATGAGAAGAAATACAAAAAGAAGATTTATTATTTAATATAATTCAAGAAATAAAGAGAAATCATTTTTTTAATGATATAAATATATGAACTAGTAATAAAACTTATTTTCAATTATGATTTAAATGATTTGATAAAATTAATTATTATTGAGCCCATTTTGAAGTTATTAAAAGAAAAAATAAATTTAAGAATAGAATACTTGTTAGACAAAGATAATCTTATTTGATATAGTTATTTTTTGAAAGTTAAAAATTTAGAGGAATTAAAAATAGTTTTTTATAATGAAATTATTCCACTTTTGGAAGAATATTTTTATTGAGAATACGAAAAAATAAAATTAGTATTGTGAAAAGAATTTTTTAAGAAAAAAAATATTAATAAAAATTTGTTTGAAAATAAAAATGATTTTGATGAAGATGAAAATGAAAATCAATATGAAATTAATAAAGATTTAGAGAATGATGATTTTATAAAAGCTATTCAAAATATAATTATTTCTAATGAGCAAAGCTAAATTAATTATTTTAAAAGAGTATGAAACTACTAATTTTTGAGAATTAAACTCAAAGGATATTTTGGAAATTGAAAAAATAAATAATCTAATTAAAACTCAAATTTTTGAAATAAAAGCACATAATAGAGTAAAAGTAAAACAATATGTAGGGATAGTAAAAGTAAATAATAAAAATATACAAATTTTGCCTAAGATTTTTTATAAGAAAGATTATAATTTAAAAGAAGAAACAAATTATATAATCAAAAATCTTCTGTATATGCTTTCTTATACAAAAAAACTAAATATAAAAGAAGCTGATATTGCAAATTTGTGAAAAATAGATGATTTGTTTGAAGTTTTTATTTATATTTTTGTAAAATAATTGTTAGAACTTTTGAAAAGAGATTTTAAGAAAAATTATAATTTAGTAGAAGAAAATTCTAGTTTTTTAAAATGAAAACTTTTGTTTTCTAAACATATTAAAACAAATTTTTTTAATAAATCTAAATTTTTTGTAGAATATGAAAAGATGGATGAGAATATCTTGTTAAATATATTTTTAAAATCTGTTTCTAAAAAACTTTTAAAAATTACAAATTCAAAACAAAACTTATAATTTACTAAAAAAATGTAATTTTATACTAAAAGATATAGATGAAAAAGTTTTTAAAGTTTCTCAATTGTTAAATAATTTAAATTTTAATAGACAAAATAAAGAATATAAAAATGTTTTTTCACTTTGAAAAATGCTTTATTTTTGAAATAGTCCAGATTTTTCAGACTATTTAGAAGATAATTTTTCAATATTGTTTGATATGAATGTATTATTTGAAGAATTTATTGTAGAGTTTATTAGAAAAAATAAAAGAAAAATAAAGAAAGATATTTTAAAAGTAAATTCACAAGTTTCAAATAAATATGTATTCAAGGACAATAAATTTAATCTTAAACCTGATATTATACTTGATTTTTACGATGAACAAAAACTTATAATTGATACAAAATATAAAAAATTAGATAAAAATAAAACTTATAATGGAGTATCATCACAAGATATTTACCAAATGTTTATGTATGGTATGAGATATTTTGATAATTTTGAAGAAAAAAATATTGTTTTGCTTTATCCAAATTATGATTGAAAAGATTATAAAACTATTTATTTATCTAATGAAAATATAAATATTTATATAAAAACTATTAATTTAAATTCTGATTTGAGTAGTGTTGAATGAAAAAAAAAGTTAATTCGAGAAATAAAAAATATCTTAATATAAATAATAAATTTATTTTAATTCTAACTTAATAGGGCAGTGATCAGATCATAATATATCTGTCATATATTCCATATTTTTAATATTTCAAATAAATTCTTTGTTTACTATAAAATAGTCTAATCTCCAACCAACATTCCTTGTTCTTGCTCATCATCTATATGACCACCAAGAATATGTATCTTTTTTATCAGGGTTTAAATATCTCCATACATCTATATTTCTATCTTCAATAAGTTCTCATATTTTTTTTCTTTCAACTGGTAAGAAACCAATACTTTTCTGATTTTCTTTTGGTCTTGCAATATCTATTTCTGTATGGCAAATATTAAAATCTCATGTTAATATAAAATGTTTTCATTCTTTTTTTAATTGTCTTGTGTATTCTATAATATTGTTGTAGAAGTCTAATTTATAAGTTAACATTTCTGTTCCATCTGCTCTTGTTCAACCGTTTGGGTAGTATCCATTTAATAAAACTACTTTTTCTCATTTATATTCAAATTCAACTTCTGTAATTCTTCCATCTGTATGAAAATGTTCAATTTCTCAGAAAGTATTATTTTTATCTATAATAGGTAAATTTTCTTTATAAAATATTGTGGTTCCAGCATATCAAGCTCTTTTTCAAGAATGCCAAATATAATTATATCAAGGAATTCAAGATTCTCATATTTCTTTTAAAAATTGTGGTTCAAATGCTTTTGGTTCTTGTATACAGAAAAAATTAGCTTGTTCTTGATTAAAAAAATCTATAAATCATTTTTTTAAAATAGCTCTTATTCAATTAACATTCCATGAAATTATTTTCATATTTAAAATATTATTATTTATTAAATTGTGTTTATAATATTTAAAAACATTATTCTTTCAAATAAAAAAATAGCTATTTTCTAGCTATTTAATTAATTTATTTAAGACTTCTTTTGCCTTTTCTAATTGATTATCTACTAATTTATTTTTATATAGTTTTGAATCGAATTTAATTTTAACATCTGGTTCAAATCAATTTCATGGTAGTACTCATTTTTTACATACATTTTCATTGTCTGGAGTATACCATTTTCATATAGTATATTTCAAACTACTACCATCAGGGAATTGTCTTAATGTTTGGATAGTTCATTTTCAGAAAGTTTTTGTTCCTACCAATTTAGTAGTTTTTTTATTGTTTTCTTTGATAGCAGCTGTTATAATTTCACCTGCAGAAGCTGTATATCCATTTACAAGAATAACAGTAGGAAATCCATTTAGTTTTCAATTGCTTGTTGCTCTAAATATTTGATTTTGGCTAGGATCTCTATATCTTGTTTGAACTACTATATCTCATTTTTTAGCCCAAGTTGCACCTATTTGATATCCAACTCATAGATAACCACCTCCGTTGCCTCTTAAATCTAAGATGATTCATTTAACTTTTTTATTCAATAATTCATTATAATCTTTTTTAAATTGATCGTAAGTTTGTTCTCAAACAGATGATATAGAAATATATCAGTATTTTCTATTTTTATAATTTATAATTTTATCATTTACTGATGTTAATTTTAATTTTTCTCTTGTAACTTCTACATCGAATATTTTTTCTCATCTTTTTATAGTAAGTTTAACTTTTGTTCAAGCAGGTCATTTTATTAAGGCTACTGCTTTTCATAATGGTAAATTAGATAATCCTGTTCAATTAGATTTTAGGACAACATCTAAAGGTTTAAGACCAGCTTTTTGAGCAGGTGAGTCTTTTAAAATTTGTTCTAACATAATTCCACTTGGAACTTTTGTAACTACTGCTCATATTCATTGAAAGTTGGAACTTCATTCTAATTCTTCATGCAATGATTTGTTATCTGTAGCTGTTAAATATACTGTAAAAGGATCTCATAAAGATGAAACAAATGCTTGTAGTGCATTTTCCCACATTACAGTTCAAGAAATATAACTAGGATCTAGATATTGAGTATCTAATATTTTTTTTATTTCTATAAACTTGTTAAATTTATCAGTATATACATTACTATTTCATCATTTAATATTTTTTATAGCTTCAGATATGCTGTTTATTTTGGAATTAATTGTTTTTCATATATTAATTGAATTTTTATCTATAACCTGATTTGGTAATACAATGGATCGATATCATATAGTGATTAATAGAGTAGTAATTATTCAAATTATAAAGCCACTAATATAAGATTTTATTTTCATTAAATTATTTAGTTATTAAATTATTAAAATTTTTACATATTTACATTTATTTCATCAGATTCTTCTTCATCTACCATGATTTCTA
>JALUXR010000041.1 GCA_027013285.1 Candidatus Altimarinota bacterium
TTTCCATTCTTATTTATTATATTTTAAATTTTTTATATCACTAATTATATTATCTAATTGTTCTTTAGTTTTTCATATATAAGATATTATATATATCTGTTTATCTCTTCCAAATAGGTATGCTTGTAATCAGAAATAATCTGTTTTACTATCTTTAGAAAAAATATTATTTGATATAGAATATGTAAAATAAACCATTTGATTATTATCGATTTTTGCTATTTCGTTATCTAATATTTTACTTCATATTACATTCTTTTGGAATTTTTCTAATATGATTGATGTAAACTTATTTATGTTATTTGGATATTCTCAATTATATTTGTAAATCACTAAAGAAGGAGATAAACTATTGTAATTAGCCAACTTATATTCTAATAATATATCAGTATTTTTAATTTTTTGATTTGGTTTTATGTTGGTAATTCTATAATCACTACTTATCATTATATTAAAGTTTCAAAAATTAACATCTTGTGATTTAGTTTCTTTTGAAGTGCTTCAACATCAGGATAATAAAATTAAACTACTCAGTAAAATTATATATTTAATCATAATTTAAGGTGCTATAAAATAGTAAACAGCTGATAATATAACTCATATAATTCATCAAGCTATGAATCAAGTTATATATTTTTTTTCTTTTAATTCTTCTGTTTCTTCTTTTGTTTGTAAAACATATCATATAACATATCATATTATGATACCAAGTACAATTAAATATATTGGCATAATAAAAGGTCATATAGCTCATAAAACATTAGATGAAATAATTCATTTTAGTCTTAATTGAAATAATGCAACTAACATAGTTAGAATAAAAAATATTAATTTCATAACATCAAAATATGCAACCATGATTTTCTTTTAAAAATTAAATTTCTTCTTTATTGTTTATAACATATTTTACTTGTGACATAGTATATCACTTTCTAGTAATTTTTTGAATAATATCTAATGGATTTAATCACTTTTGTTTATAATTTTCAATTTCTTTTGTAATTTGTAATTGAATTCATTTATTTATTTCTTCAAAATTTTCTTCTATAATTTGTTTTGTTAATCTAAAATCAATTCATTTTTCATATAATTTATTTTTAACATATATTATAGGTTTTCACCTTCCTATAAGGTGATATTCAATATATTCTTTTGTAAATTTTCTATCATTTACGTATCATCTTTCTTTAAGATAAGATATAGCTTTTTCAATATCTGTTTCTGTATATTTTTTCTTTCTAAGTTGTATAATAAGTTCTCTTTCTGTTTTTTGATATCTATAAATATATCTTAAAGCATATTCTATTACATCTGTTTTTGCAGGCACGATGATAAGGTTAAATTGTAAATTATAATTGGTTCATCAAATTATTAAGTTTATCTTCTTTTTCTTGTTTTTCTTCTTCCTTTAATTTGGAAACTATTAAATTATCAAGGGTTAATTTCCATTTATTTAAGTTGTTTGCTCTTTGAGATAGAACAATATCTTTTTCTTTTTCATCTTCATGAGCCAATATTTCAAGATTCATTTGTTCTTCAATATAAATTTCATACATTCTAGCAATTTGAAATCCCCATAATTCAGATAATTTTTTTGCTACATGTTTATCTCAAGCACTTACATTTATAAGTAGTTCCATCTTTCAAGTTTCTTGATCTTTTTCTAATACATATGATGATGAAAAAGAACTAATTACAAGTTTAACTAATAATTCAAAATCAAAATCTTCATCTATATATTCTGGTAAAAGTAAATCTAAATTGTTAGTATTAAATTTATTTAAATAATCTTTATATATTATTGTGTCTTCAAACTTTTCTGGTAAAATTTCTACATTTTTTTCATATTTTTCTACTATATCTTTTTTTTCATCATTTTCTTTTAAGTTTTCAATAAACTCCTTAAAGTCAAACATTAACAAAAAATTAAAAATTAAAAATTAAATTATTTTTCTTTCTTTTCAAAAACTTTATCAACTTTTCATTTTATTTCTTCAACAGACTTATTTATTTTCTCTTGAATTTTTTCTAATTCTGGACCATATTTTTCAAGTAATTCTTCTTTTTGTGTTCATACGATATCTATAATTTCATTATATTTTGTTTGAACATCATTTAATAATGGTTGTAATTTATCTTGATTTAATTTGTCTCATTCTGTTTTTAAAAAATCAATTTTTTCATTTATATCATTTATTTTACTATCAACTATTTCTTTATATTCACTATATTTTGTATCTGCAATATCTTTATATTTGTTGTATTTTGTTTTATAATCAATTTCTTTTACATCAGAAAACAAATTACTGTTTATATCAACAAGATTATTAAATATAACCTTGCATTTATTAAATCATTTAGCTTCATCAATATTTTTTCTAAAATTTTCATCTTTATAATAAGATGCTACAGTTTCTCATAATGCTAATGCTCATATTCATAATCTAACGAACTTACATATTTTTTTCATTTTAAAATTATTTATTTAATAAAGTTTTATATTTTCATAATACTTGATTCTTTTTCTTTAGTCATTTCATCTAATTTTTTATTATATTCTTTTACTTTTTCTTCTAGTTGTTTTTCTATTCATTTCTTTTCATCTTCTGAAATTTCTTTTTCATCAAATTCAGATTTAATTTCTTTTAATATTTCATGTCTTAAATTCCTTACTTTAATTTTAGATTCTTCTAAGTCTTTTTTAACTAATTTTACAATATCTTTTCTTCTTTCTTCAGTCATAGGAGGAATTTTTATCATAATCCGTTCCCCTTGGTTGATTGGAGTAAATCATAAATCTGCATCATAAATAGCTTTTTCAATACTTCATAAAACTGATTTATCCCAAGATTCTATCTTTATAGTTTGAGAATCTATCATTGAAATGTTTCATAGTCCTTGTAATTTTTGTGTTTGTCCGTATGAAGGAACATAAACATCAAGGTCTTCTATTACTCATGTAGAAGCTTTTCCAGTTTGTAATTTTTGTAATTCTTTGTTGAAATATTCTAGTATATTTTCAAAATCTTTTTTATATGAATTCAAATCCATTTTCCATTTAAAATTTATATAGATAAATACTATGAAACTATAAAAATAAAGTTTGATTTTTCAATATCTTTTTTTATATTAGGTATAGTATGTTTAATATATTATATAAATTTAAAAAATGTATTTTGATTTTTGGGATAATTCAAGAATATTGTATATATTATTGTTATTGTTTGTACTTTTTTTAATTATTTATATTGTGATATATTTTTTAATTAAATGATTTAACTCTTATAAAGATTCTTTTAAACAAAATAAAATAAAACAAGAATTGTTAGAGGATATTTTAAATTCTAAAGATGTAGATAAAATTAATTTAATGTTAAAACAAATAAATGTATCAAGTACTTATGAAATATCTCAGAAATTAAATTTAGATATTAAAGAGGTGGAGTATATATTAAAGACTTGAAATATTTCTGTGTTAAGTGATTTATTATTTAAAAATATTAAATGAAATTAGAAAAAATTATATTATTATGAATTGTAATAACTTTATTTGTAATAAGTAAATTTCTTTTATGATGAAGTTTTTTGGTTTCATTATTTTTATCATTATCTTTGTGAATATTATATTTTCTTTGAAAAATTAAATGAAAATGAAGAATACTTTGAATAGTTGCTTGATTAATATTTTTATCTATAGATTTTTTCTTACTTCTTTTATTATTATTACCTACAAAATCTTATAGTATAAATACTAAAAATTATTATGCTAAAAGAGTTAATTATTTGAAAATCTATCCTAAATGAAATAAAAAAGAATGGAAATATATGTTAATTATGATAAAGAGAAATTGAAAATGGATGCATATGAGACTTTCGGAGTATCCCAAGTGATTAAAAATTATTTTAAAACAAAATGATAAAATATATTTTTCATGAAATAGAACTAACAAATCTTATGCAATTATTTATTTGTGGAATGATACAATATTTAGAATTACTCCCTGAACAAAGTTATCTTTGAAGAAAATAACAAAAAATTTAAATAATTTACCAGATAGTAAAACAAATATAGCTTTGGAGCAATGAAGTTTATGGTTTCATATAGTAAGACTAATTAAAGATGCTAATAGTATGAATATACAAACTTGAACTGGTCAAACATTGATTATAAGATGAACAGAATGATTTGTCAAAAAAAATGTGAACAAAACTTATGCTGTAGATTATTCTCATTATATAGAAGTAAAAAATAATGATAAGTCTAAATTATTGAAACAATGACAATGAGCAATTATAGAAGATAAAGAAATAAAAGTAGTAGATAATTTGAATTTATTGTTAGAAAAAATTTGAATAAATAAAAAAATATTAAAAAATTATAGTTCTTTTGATAAAAAGAAAATAAAGGAGTTTAACAATAATTTGGTAAATTATATAAAAAAACAAGTTTGAGATACAAAATCATTATCTTTATTATTAAAAATTAGAGAGATTAAATTAAAGATCTTTTCAATATGAGATAAAAATTATAAGAAAAAGTTAAATAGTTTAATTGATTATAAATATTTAACACAACAATGAGAACAATTTACAAATACTTTATCAAATAATCCTAATTTGTCTTTCATAGCTAGTAATTTGTGAGATCAAAAAGTTAAAGTTCAATATCTATATAATCAAGTAAAACAAAATTTACAAAATTCTGATATTTATAAAACTTATATTATAAATTTATGAATTGAAGGGAAAATAAATAATGTTTGAGATTTTTTAAATAAAACTATGGATAATTATTCTCAAGATTTTGATAGTTTTAAAAATGAAATATTTAACAAGTAGAAATATTTAATAATAATATAGAAATATGAAAGTTGTAAAAGCTGATATTCAGATAGAACAAGAAGAACATATAGAAACTACTGTAAGACCATTAAATTTAGAAGATTTTATTTGACAAGAAGATGTAAAAAATATTTTAAAATCTGCTATTATAAGCTCTATAAAAAGACAAGATAGTTTGTGACATATTTTGTTTTCTTGAGATAGTGGTTTTTGAAAAACTACACTTTCTATGATTATATCAAATAATTTATGAAAAAATATAAAGATAGTAACTGCTTATGCTATAGATAAACCTGCAGATATTATTTCTATTTTGAATCAACTTGAGGAATGAGATATTCTTTTTATTGATGAATTACATAGACTTAAGCCTAAAATTGAGGAAATTTTATATATTGCTATGGAAGATTTTCGTGTAGATATTGTAATGCAAGATGAAACAACTTCTATTCCTATTAATAAATTTACACTTGTTTGAGCTACAAATAAACTTGAGAATCTTTCAGATGCTTTTAAAAATCGTTTTATTTATAAGTTTCATTTAAAAAATTATACAGATAAAGAAAAAGAAAAAATTTTAGAAAAATATTTGAAAGAATTTAATATAAAATATGATGATAATATTATAGAAAAATTGGCTAATAAAGCTCTTCCAGTTCCAAGAGAAATTAAAAATCTTGCTATAAAAATAAGAGATTATTTGATTGCATCTTGATTTAAAGAAACTTCTATGTTTTTGGATGAGGAAATTTATAATGAGTTATTAAATAATTTAAAACTTAATGATTATGGTTTTTCAGATTTGCAAAGAAGATATTTAGAAATTTTGGAAGATGAAAAAGTAGTTTGATTAAATACTATTGCGAGTATCTTAAATATCTCTGAAAAGGTTATAGAAAAAGATATTGAGCCATTACTTTTGAATGTATGAGTAATAGAAAAAACTAAAAAATGAAGAAAATTGCTTAAACTTGATTTAATTCAATAAATCATTATTCTAAAAGGGAATATTTTATTATTATTTTTTAATAAAAATGGATTTAGTTATGCAAATTGCATCAGTTATTCTTACTGTTTGATGAGCTATAATTGTTTTGTTATGAGTTGTTGCAATGTTTTATATTATATTAATATTATCAAAAATAAATTATATGATATGAGATATGAAAGAAAAATATGATTTATTTACTGGTTTTATATTTAGGCCACTTGAAATTATTAAATATTTTATAAATAAATATAATAAGTAATGGATAAAATACAACAAATGCTTGTAAAAATGTTGAAGAGAAATAAATTTTTTGAAAATATGTCTGATGAACATATTCTAAAGTTTTCAGATCTTTTTAAATTATGAATGTGTTCTGAAGGTAAAGCCATTATAATAGAATGACATATTCCGGAAAAAATATATATTTTAAAGAAATGAACTTTACTTGCTAAAAAAGCTAACTGATTAAATTCAATAGCTCTTTGAGAAGTAAAAGAATGAGAAGTTTTTTGAGAGATGAGTTTTTTTTATAAAAAACCTGCTATGGCTAGTATTATTTGTACTAGTTCCACAGCAGATTATTGGGAAATATCTAGGGGAAATTTTGAATTATTTTTGAAAGATAATCCTGAGATAAAAACCCAAATTGCAGATGTTCTTTCTGAAAGAGAAAAGGATAATAAAAAAACTTTATGATGAAGTTTTAAACCTACAGTAGTTGCTGAAGAAGATAATTTAGGAGATATACAAATAAATTTATAATGATTTTGTGAATAATAGTTTTTATATTTTGAATGATATTTGGTTCCTTTATTTCTGTTTTAGTTTATAGAATTAAAAATCAGGAAAAAGGAATTTTTTTATGAAGAAGTAAATGTCCAAGTTGTAAACATACATTAAATTGATTAGATCTAGTTCCATTTTTTTCTTACTTATTTTTATGATGAAAGTGTAGATATTGTAAAACAAAAATATCAGTAATTTATCCTTTATTGGAGTTGGTAACTTGATTAACTTTCCTTTTTGTAACTTATTTAATTTTATGAACTTTTAATTTACAAATTTGAATTGATAATATAAGTTTTCTAATTTATGCCTGTTTAGTATCTATTTTCATAGTAGCAATAGCTTTTTATGATATACTTTTTTATGAAATTTCATTTATATTGGTTAGTATTTTGTGATTGTTATTGTTGGTTCCACAATTTTTATGAATAATATGAGATTGGAAAATAGCTTTAGAATTATGATTAGCAGGATTCTTATGATTTATATGAATTATATATTTACGGTGAAAAATTAGAAAAATAGAAGGAATGTGAGGTTGAGATGCAATATGAGCAGTTTTAATTTGATTTATGACACCCATAATTATAGATTTATTACATTTGCAAAATTATCCGTCTTGATTAGTGTTTTATATAATTTTACTTTTATGATTTTTATCTGCAGGTATTGTTTGAATTATTTCTATTTTATTATGAAAACTTAAAAATACAAAATCTATGCTTCCGTTTCTACCTTTTATGTTTTTATGAATAGTATTATTTGTTTTTGTATGAAAATATATTCTTAATTGGATTTATGTTAATTGATAATTGA
>JALUXR010000042.1 GCA_027013285.1 Candidatus Altimarinota bacterium
GTATTTTTTTTAATCAATTTTTTCTAACATTCTTCACATCATTTGTTTGATTCATCATCAATAAAATCTTACAATAACTTTTTCAGAAAATACTTCCATTACTTCTCAAAGACCAAATATTTTATGTTTTACCTTATCTCATGTTTGGAAATTAACACTTGGTTGACTTGCAATAGAAGAATTAAATGAGGTAATAAGTTCCATAGGGATTTCTTCTATAAATCTACTTGGTTGGTTATATTGTAATTGTCAATATTGTCTTCTACTTTCAGCATAAGTTAAAAATAAATTATTTTTTGCTCTAGTAATTCATACATAAGCAAGTCTTCTTTCTTCTTCAAGTTCTTTTGGATTTAATCTAGCTCTTGATAGAGGAAATATATTTTCTTCAAGTCATACCAAAAATACAGTATCAAACTCAAGTCATTTACTACCATGTCATGTCATAAGTTGTATTTGGTCTGGAGCTTCTTCCATATTTTCTTCTAAATCTGTGAAAAGGCTTATTTCATCTATAAATTTTCTTAATCATTCAATTCACTTTTCTTTAAATTGAACAGCAGTATTCATTAATTGTCATATATTTGCTATTCTTTCTTTTGTGTCTTCTTCTCAAAATTCTTTTTTCAAATGTTCTTCATATCATATAGCTTTTACTATAATTTCTATAGCTTTGTTTGGTTCTACATTTGCTATTTTCTCTTGGATATATTTAATTAAATTTACAAAATTCATAATATTTTTTTGTGCAGCTGAAGAAATGTTTGTGTTTTCTATGTTTGAAATTAAATCATGTAAAGAAATTCACTTACTATTTGCTAGTTCAAGAAGTTTATCTACAGAAGTTTTTCATATTTTTCTGCTAGGGACATTTATAATTCTTGATAAACTAATTCCATCTTCTGGATTTATTAAATATTTGATATAAGATAAAAGATCTTTAATTTCTTTTCTTTCATAAAATTTAAATCATCAAAAAATTTTGTAAGGTATATTTTCTGTTAATAAAACTTTTTCAAAAGGTTCAGATTGTGCATTTGTTCTATAAATTATAGCAAAATCAGACCGTTTTTTTCATTTTTCATGTAATTTTTTTATCAAAGATATTACTTGTCAAGCTTCTACAAAATCTGAAGAAAATTTTATTAGTTTAATTTTACTTTCTTTTTCATTATGAGCTTTTATATCTTTTTTATATTGATTTTTATTATTCAAAATAAGTGCATTTCCAGCATCAACTATAGTTTTTTTACTTCTGTAGTTTATTTCAAGTTTAAATATTTTTAGTGCAGGCCAATATTTCTTGGCATTCAAAAATTCTTCTATTACAGCTCATCTCCAACCATAGATAGATTGAAAATCATCTCAAATTAAAGTAATATTTCCATCAGAACCAGATAACATATGAATAAGTTCAAATTGTATTTTATTTGTATCTTGTGCTTCATCTACTAAAATATATTTAAATCTACTTTTCCATTTTTGTAAAATTTCTTTATCTTTTTTAAAAAGTATGTAGGGTAGTAGAAGTAAATCATCAAAGTCTAATGTATTTTGTTTTCTAAGTTCTTTTTCATATTCTTGATAAATTTTTCAAATTATTTCATCAGTATCATCTTGTGCTTGATAAAGAAAATCTTTTGCAGTAAATCATTTACTTTTTAGATCAGATATTTTTCATTTAATTTCTCTTGGTGTAAAAGTATCTTTTACTCAAACTTTTTTTAATATTTGTCTGATTACACTTGCTGTATCTGCAACATCAGCAATATTGAAACTTTTTTTAAATTCAGTATTTAAAATAGGATTTAAAGCAGTTATATCTTGTTTTAATATTTTTAAAAACACACTATGGAAGGTTCATAGCCAATTAAATCTTTCATTTTCAGGTGTAAAATAAGATTTCTCATCTATTTCAGTATCATCATAATCTGCCAATAAACTATCTATATCATTATCTTCAGATAAAATATCATCAAAATCTGGTTCAGAATTAATATCTTGATTTTGTAATCAACTTTTACTATTCAAAGACTGGTTTTCTTCTTCTCAAAATTCTGTTTCATCAGAAAAAGGATCTTCTTCTTTGTTATCTTTAGAAAAATCTTCTTTTTTTTTGTTTATATCTTGCATTTCATTTTCCATAATTTCTTTTAATCTTTCTTTCATTTCATTAGCAGCTTTGTTTGTAAATGTTACTGCCAAAATATTTGAAGAAGATGTTCAATTATAAACCATATAGGCTATTTTGTATGTAAGAGTCCTTGTTTTTCAAGCACCAGCCGAAGCTAAAATAAGACTTGCTCACTCGGTAGATATCGCAGCTTCATACTGCTGGGGATTTAATATTTGTTTTAAGTAGTTTTTCATTCTTTTTGTTAAAAATAAATTACTCTATAAGATAATGGAAAATAGTTTTTTTTCAAGTAAGGTATATAACAAATTACCCTAGAAATAAATTCATTGAAATATAAGTCAATATCATTATATTAAGACTGATTTATTAATAATTTTTTGATTATGAGATTAAATAAAATTGTAGCTACATTATGACCAGTTATTAGCAATAAAGGTATGTTAAAACAAATAGATAAATTTGTTGATGTTTATAGAATTAATTTATCACATGCTAATTTGGCGCAAACAAGAAATTTGATAAAAGATATTAGATCTATAAATGATAAAAAAGTTTTTATGTTGGATACAAAATGACCAGAGATAAGGACTACAAATGAAGAAGTTATAGTTTCAAAATGAGATATTATAAAAGTATATTCTACAAAAAAAGAATGATTTATTAGTTTAGAATATGAATTTTTTCAAAATATATCAGAAAATATAGAAATTTCTTTTAATGATAAGGCAGTTGTATGAAATATTATTTCAAATAATTGAGATTTTTTAGAAGTTGAAATAGTTCAATCTTGAAAAGTATGATATAATAAAACTGTAAATTTTATTTGATATGAGATAGAATTAGATTTTTTAACAGATAGGGATAAAAAAGATATCGAGTTTTGAATAGATGAAAATATTGCTTTACTTGCAGTAAGTTTTGTTAAAAATGCTGAAGATATTGTAAATTTAAGAAAATATTTAAAAGAAACACATGCAAATTGTGATATGAAAATTATATCAAAAATAGAAACAGCTTCAGCTTTAGAAGATATAGAAAATATTATAAAAGTTTCAGATGGTATTATGATAGCAAGGTGAGATTTGTGAGCAAATGTGGATATAATAAGATTACCTAAAATTCAAAAAGATATTATAAAATTATGTAATTTTTCTTGAAAGCCTGTTATTTTAGCAACTCAAGTTATGTCTAGTATGGTAAGTAAACCTATTCCTACAAGAGCTGAGATAGATGAAATAGCTTATAATATTCAAAATGGTGTGGATGCTTTGATGTTATCTGATGAAAGTGCAATATGAGAATATCCAGTAGAAACATTATCTATGTTAAATGATGTAATACAAAATTATCAACATGATGTGAGTGATATAAAAATAGAATGGGAAGATATTGCACAATATACAAATGATGAAAATGAAATAACAGATTATATTTTATATTCAGCAAAAAAAACTGCTTATAAATTATGAGTTAAATTTATTATAGCTCCTACTAGTACTTGATATACTCCTTGAAAAATTTCATCATTAAAACCTGAGATACCTGTAATAGCTGTTACATCATCTGATAAAGTATTTAAATATTGTAATTTGATGTTTTGAGTAAAGGCACATAAGATATGAGAAAGTCAATTTAATTATAATGAATTGAAAAGAATTATGTGAGAAATGCTTCAACTTGAATATAAATGACAAATAAAGTGAGAAGATAGGATTTTGATAGTTCATAGTAGTATAGCAAATAATACTACAAATATGATAAATGGTATGGAGGTGATTAAATTTAAAGATTTTAAATAAAAAAA
>JALUXR010000043.1 GCA_027013285.1 Candidatus Altimarinota bacterium
AAAAAAAGACCTTTTGAATATTCAAGGGTCTTACATTCATAATACTTTTTTTACATCATCTAATATAAATCTTTTGTATATTTTGTTATCTGCTGATTTAATATATAATCAGGCATCATTATCTATATTTTCTATAATTTTATCTCAATGTTGAGTTAATTCTATTTGATTTAATCACTTTCATAATTTTATATCAAATATATTGAATCAACTTTTTTGGATAGCATACATAAGCAATTCATACAAATCTTTTTTTGAGTATTTTTCTTCTTTACAGAATTTTAATACTTCTCATAGTTGAGTATCTATATTAGATATTTGATCTATGTAATTATAGATATTATTTCAATATAAAGAAAAAAAGTGATGTAAAATATATAAATATTCAACTACTTTTTTTTCTTCTTTTAAATACTCAATTAATCAACTATATATTGTATTCATTTAAATTAATCTATTTTTTTAAAACAACTTTATCTGTATATTGTTTAATAAATCCTTCATTTCATCAAACAAGTTTTTCATATACTGTATATATTCATTTTTTAACAGATTTCTCCCATTCTTTTTCTAATTCTTCTTTATCTGATTTAATTTGTTGTTCTCATTTTTGAATTATAGCATTTTTTTCTCTTTCTGCTTGTTCTAATATAGATTTTCTTTTTTGTTCTGCTTCTTGTTTAGACTCTTCAATAAGTTTATTTTTATGAATTAGTCATTCTTCTATAATAGATTTTTTTTCTCTTTCTGCTTCTTCTAATTTCTTTTTTAAAATCTCATCTGCATTTTTAAGCTCATTTAACATTTTTTTTCTTTTTTCTACAGCTTCTACTATAGGTCAAGCAAAAAACATTTTAAATACAACAAAAAATATTATCAGATTTAATAATTGAATTCACATATTCAATATAATTGTTCAATTAGTAACATGTTCCATAATTAAATTGTTTTATTTTGTTGTAAATATACTATTTATTTATTAACATAAATGCTATTACTAAAGCATAAATAGAAGTAGCTTCAGCTAAAGCCATACCTAAAATAGCATAAACCATAGCTTTACCAGATACTTGTGGATTTCTTGCTAAAGCATCTAACAATCATTTACCAACAAGACCAATACCAATACCTCAACCAATTACACCAACAGCAGCTATACCAGCACCTAACAAATTTGCATCCATTTTAATTTTTAAATTTAATAATATAAATAATTTTTCTTAATGACTTTCTTCAGCCATCTTGAAATATATTAACACTAACAGTGAAAATACAAATGCTTGTAAAAATCACACTAATAATTCCATAATAAATACAACTAAAGGAGCTATTAGAGGGACTTTAGCAGCATATATAGTAGCAGTAACTACTAATCATAAAAGTACTGCTCATGCAAATATATTTCAAAACAACCTCAGAGTCAACGAAAGCATTTTAGTGAATTCTCATACAAATTCAAGGAAACCTATAAATAATCATAATGCTATATCTAATATTTTCACAACAAGCCATATTATAAATTTTAAAGGATTCTTAAAACTAGGCATAGAAGGACTTATTCCTACACCATTTTTGGGTATATATCTTTCAAGAAAATGTAATCAATTGTTTTTAAATCAATATACTAACGACCATAATACACCAAATATTGCTAATATAGCATTAAAATATACATCTGTAGTTACAGGTCTAAAATTATGCTCTAAAAA
The DNA here is from genome assembly GCA_027013285.1 of Candidatus Altimarinota bacterium. Taxonomy (GTDB): domain Bacteria; phylum Patescibacteriota; class Gracilibacteria; order Absconditabacterales; family Absconditicoccaceae; genus S009-33. Next base: position 1,710 of record JALUXR010000043.1, read on the forward strand.
TGGATTTACAGAAGAAAACATATCTAAAAATAAACCAAATAGATTATTCCAAAGTATATATATGAATAAAAATAAAACATATGTTTTCACAGAAGTTGGTATTTTATCAGATACTGTTCAGAAAAAATCATCCATAGCTTCAATTAACATATCTATACTTGCTACTATAAAGTTGCTTTCATTTTTTGATTTTAAAATATTATAAATCCATATAAATATTAAGAAAATTACAAGAGATAATAAAGAAGTCAACAATGTTTGCGATAATTCTAATCAAAATAAGTTTATATACTCTGGAAACATAAATTTTTTAAATAAGTTAATTAAATAATTTAATTGTATATATACTTTTTTAAAGTTTTATTTCAATATTAATGTGTAATAATATTGTTTTTTAATATAAAAAAGAAGTAATTATCTACTTCTTTCATGTGTTAATAATACTATCAATTACTTTTAATCTATCCATTCTCCATATATTTTTCTCACTATCATAAAATTGTTGATCTGCATTTATATCATTTGGTATTTGATATTTTTTAAGTAAAGATTCAAAATAAGTTGAAAAAGAAACTTGTTCTGGAATAGAATAATTATTATTTCATCCATCATTTGTATGATTATAATTTCAAGGCATCCAAGCTCCAAACCAAATTTTTATTCAAGTTTGTTTTTGCCAATTAACTGCTATTTTGAGTTTATTTTCTATTTTTTCTCTTTCTTCTGTTGTTCAAGTTCCATTCCAAGTAAGTCTTTTTCATGTGCTATTTGTTTTTCTAAATGGTCCTGCTGCTAGAAAATGAAATTCTGCCATAAGATATTTATCATTCAATTTTTGAAAAGTTGAAGTTAAATCTTGTAAATATTCTGGATTTGCTAGATGATTTGGAGCTAAGAAAATAATCCTATTTTTATTGTTTCATAATATATTTCTAATCATAGGAACAATAGTTTCATAATATTTGTATAACATTTCAGGAGATTTTTTTAGATTTTTTCAAGGTTCTATCATTAAATCAAAAGATACTTTGTAAGATTCGTTTTTTAAACTGTTTGCAACTTCTTTCCAAATTTCTAAAGTTTGTTTTAAGTGTTGTTCATCTGGATTATTTTTAAAGTCTGCTGCATCAAAAGCAACTACAGGAACTAATCAAACTTTTAAACTATCGTCTACTACTTTTTTAAGTTGAGATACATTTACTTTTGAATTAAACCTAATTCTTACATTATCAAATCATTTTGCTTTAAAATCTTGAGGCCATTTGGAAGTATAGTTTTTGATTTCTTTTGGAAATAAGCTCCAATTTACATCAATTCACAATCATAATATTTTTTGATAATTTGTTGGTGTGATTATTTCTTGATTTCATGTATTATTAATGCTACATTTTTCTTCCCAAGGTCTTATACACTTATTTTTGCTTGCACACCAAGAATATCACGCACTTCAGATACATCAGTGTTTATCTCTGTCTCATCAAACAATTTCTGAAGTTTTAATTTTACATTCTCATGAATAAGCTATTTTATATCAAGCTTTGTGGGCCATACAAGTATTTGAAAAAGTTTTATAAATTCAATTATTAGGACAAGGAGCTTTGATACATCTAATACTATTTTCTTTTACAATAGCACAAACTGGTGCATATTCCATAGTACAAAATATGTTTTTTTTGTCTAATTTTCAATAATATTTAATTTTATAAATAAATATTTTTTGACTAATTTTATATTCTAAATATTTTAATGCATTGATAATCGTTGTTTTATGAATAGTTGGAATAATTTTATCAATTTTTTTATTTATATTTATAAGTTTTTTAGTTCTATTTTCTAAATTATATTTTTTTTCTAATTTTAGATAAAATTTATTTAATACACTGTCTATTTTTTGTTTTAAAGAATTAGTAATTTGATAATTTCAAATATTATTATTTTGAGCATAAGATAAATTTAATCCAAAACTTGTTATGATAATTCCAACTATTAATATAATCTTTTTCATTGTTTTATTTTTAATAATATAAAATTGTATTTGTATTATACTTTTTTTATGTTAAATTACAGTAAAGAAAATTAAAAAATTATTTACATTATTTTTACAAACTATATTATGATTATTAAATTACAGAATTTATTACAAAACTATAAGATTCGGAATGATGAAATATTTATTTTAGAAGATAAAAATTATTATTATTTTTGGAAAAAACCATGATTAGCTTCAAGTTGGGGAGAAAATGAATCTATTTTAGATTTAATTAGAAAATGAGAAGTTTTGAAAAATCAAAAGAATATTTTTTCTGAAGAGGAGGAATATTGATTACTGAATAGACTTGATAATGATACATCTTGATTTGTATATTTTGCAAAAAATAATGAAATTAAAGAAAAATATAAAGATTTGCAAAAAGAAAATGAGATAGAAAAAACTTATTATGCAGTAGTTAATTGAAAATTTTCTTATGATAACACAATTGTATCATATCCGATTATGCATAAAAATAAATCAAAGATGATAGCTATCAAAGATGAGAAAGATATTAAAAAGGGTAGATGAAAACAATTATCTGTAGAAACGAAAATAAAAAAAATAAGATATGATAAACAGCTTGATTTAAGCTATCTTGAGGTTCATATCTTAAAGTGAGTAAGGCACCAAATTAGGGTGCACTTATCAAGTATTTGATTTCCTATAGTTTGAGATAAACTTTATTGAGGAAAAGAAAATGGTATTTTATGATTATTTAGTGTGTGAATGAACCTGAAAAATTTTTAGTTAAGTCAAATACTATCACGATAAATAAGAAAATTATAAATATTCATAAAAATACATTCCTGATAATATTTTTAGATTTTTTCATAGCTTCTTCGTTTCATCTTGATGTGATAAGTAAAAATCAAGCATAAATTAAAACTAGTATTATAAGAACTCATAATATCCAACCTAAAATTTTTCCTGCTCAAGTTATAAAATCTGAACCAGAAGATACAAATGAATTTGATTGAGCAATATAATAAATATAGTCTAAAACTTTAATAGCAATTAATGCTAAAATTATGTTTAAAACTCAGGTTCTAGCTGTTTTAACTTTATCTTCTTTTTCTTGAGCTTGCATCATTTTAAATCAGTAATATACCATCATAATAAATGCAATATAGTATGCAGCAGATTTAAAGAATATTAAAATACTTCAGATAATTCAATTTTGTGTTCCTATGACTGTGCTTGAAGCAGTAGTTGTGTCTCCTCAAACATTAAGGACAGATCATAATAACCATATCGAACCGAATATTAGGAAGGCTCAGTAAAATAAATATAAAAGATTTGATTTTGCTTTTTTTAATTCTCCATCATCGTCAGCATTCAAAACAAATAATGCTCAAGCCCATAAGAAAAAAACAAATAATAATCAGACAGAAATATCTCTTAATTTATTCCAGATAATTCATCCTCAAGAAGATGAAGGAAAAAATAAGTTCATAATATTTTTTTTAAGTGTATTGTTTTTATTTATTGATCATGATAATCAATTATTATAACCAAAATCATTAGTTTTTATACCTTCAAATGAAGGGGCAGCAAAAGAAACTGTAAAAAATAATGTTATTCATAAAAACATACTTAATAATATTTTTTTTATCATAATTTTAGATTATTTAATATTAAATTATTATTTAAAGATTATAAAAAAAAATAATAATATTTCAATTTTAAAAAATATATTGAAAACATAGTAAAACTTTATATATTTACAGAAATAATTTATTTTTTTATTTGTAAGAATGACAACATTCGAAAAAAATTATGATCATAAAAAAAATGATAGGATTTATGTAAATTGGGAAGTTAATTGATTTTTTAAGGAAAATGAAGATGCTAAAAACTGAAATTTTTTTATGCCACTTCCACCACCAAATGTAACTTGAGTTTTACATATAGGTCATGCACAAATGCTTACTATAGAAGATATTATGGTAAGATATAACAGAATGATTTGAAAAAAAACTTTATGGATACCTTGAACAGATCATGCTTGAATTTCTACACAAGTAGTAGTAGAAAAAAAACTTAAAAAAGAAAAAAATCTTACAAGACAACAACTTTGAAGAGTTAAATTTTTGCAAGAAGTTTGGAAATTTGTAAAAGAATCTAGATCAACTATTATTAGTCAATCTAAAAAAATGTGAGCTTCTTTGGATTGGTCTAAAGAACAATTTACACTTTCAGAAAGAAATTTTAGAGCAGTTAGAAAAGTTTTTAAAGAATTATATAATAAAAATAAAATTTATAAAAGTTCTTATATGACTAATTGGTGTCCTAGGTGTCAGACAGTTTTGTCAGATTTAGAAGTTTTAATGAAAGAATGACAAGGAAAATTAGTTTATATCAAATATTTTGTAACTTGAAAGTGAGATAGTATTACAGTTGCAACTACAAGACCTGAAACTATGTTTGCAGATGTTGCTATAGCTGTAAATCCTTCAGATAAAAGATATAAAAAATATATTTGAAAAACTGTTCAAATACCTATTGTAAATAGAGAAATTCCTGTGATTTGAGATTATGATGTAGATATTAGTTTTTGAACTTGAGCTTTAAAAATTACACCAACTCATGATAAGGCAGATTTTGAAATTGCAAAAAGACATGATTTACCTATGGATTTGTATGCAATTAATAAAGAAGGTAAATTGACTGATATCTGTTGAAGTTTTGCTTGAACAAATGTGGAAAATTCAGTTGAATTAGTAATTGATTATTTAGAAAATATTGGAAACATTGAAAAAGTAGAAGATTATACTCATAATGTGCCAAGATGTGAAAGATGTGATACTTTGGTCCAACCTTTAGTCTCAGAACAATGGTTTATGGATGTTCAAGAAGCTTGAGATAAATCTATGCAAGCTATTGAAAAATGAGAAGTTAATGTTGTTCCATCAAGATTTAATAAAACTTTTTATCAATGGTTAGGTAATTTACAACCTTGGTGTATTTCAAGACAATTATGGTGGGGGCATAGAATCCCTGTATGGACTTGTAAGAATTGACATAAAAATGTTTTTGATGAAGACATAATTTTGGAAAAATACAATAATTCTAAAGATGAAAACATTACTTGAAACATTTGGTTAGATATGATAATTTTTAATTTGGTTGCTGATAGTAAATTAGAAAATCCTTTTAATATTGAAAGATTGATAGAGGTTTTATATCAAGATAGTTTTGTAAAAGCTCAATGAAAGGTTTATGAAAGTTATATTGAATCTTATAAACTAAAGTCTAAAGAATTATGATTATATGAGGAAGATTTAATTAAATTAGAGAATATATTGGAGTCTGTTAAATCTGAAGATGTAGAAATAATTATGGAAGCTGGCAATGATTTAGCAACATATTTAATGGATTCATTGTTTTTGAAACCTAATGATGATACTTACTATTTTGAATTAAGTTGTAAAGAATGTTGAAATAATGAATTAGATCAAGAAGAAGATACTTTGGATACATGGTTTAGTTCTTGATTATGGCCATTTACTGTTTTGGGTCGGCCTGAAAAAACAGACTTACTAAAAGATTTTTATCCAAATACTGTGCTTGAAACAGGATATGATATTATTTTCTTTTGGGTTGCTAGAATGATGATAATGTGATATGAAAATATGTGATGATCTGAAGATAATAACAATTTTGATTGGAAACCATTTGAGAATGTATATTTGCATTGATTAGTTAGGGATGAAAAATGAAAAAAAATGTCAAAATCAAAATGAAATGTAGTAGATCCTTTAGATAAAATTAAAGATTATGGAGCTGATCCATTAAGATTGTCATTAGTTCTTGGGACAACTCCAGGTAATGATTTGAATTTTTCTGATGATAAGATAGATTATAATAGTAGATTTCTAAATAAATTATGGAATGCTTCAAGATTTGTTTTTAATAAAGCAGAAGTAGAAGATAGTGAATGAATAGTTTATGAAGAGCTTTATAATTTATTGAAAGAAAACAAAGAGCAACTTACAAGTTTTGATACTTGGATTTTATCTTGATTAGATGAATTGATTGAGCAAGTTCAAGATAGTATGGATAAATTTTATTTTTGAGAAGCATTTGTAAATGTTCAAAAGTATGTTTGGAATAAATTCTGTGATTGGTACATAGAAATTTCAAAATATGATGATGGTCCATTTACTCCTACAGTTTTACTTTATGCATTATGAACAATTTATAAATTATTGCATCCAGTAGTTCCTTTTATTACAGAGGAGTTATGGCATAAAATGAAATTTGAATGAGATTTGATGATGAGTAATTTTCCAAATAAATTATGAATTCAAAGAGATGAAACTATAGATTTATTAGTGGATATAATTATTTGATTAAGAACTCTTAGAAGTAAAAATAATATTAAACCTCATCAAGAAATAGATGTTTTGATAGAAAGCTTTAAAGTTACAAAAATAAATAAATATAAAGATATTTTAAAAAAAATAGTTGTAATTTGAAATATTTTAGAAAAAGATAATTGAGATTTTATTACAAGTATAATTTGAGATCAAAAGATTTGAATATTAATTCCAGAATCAGAGGTAGATTTTAAGGAGAGACTTAAAGAATTGGAAAATCTTTTAGCTGAGGAAGAACAATTTCTTAATTGAATTAGAAAATTACTT